>NZ_QOAY01000064.1:0-4802 GCF_003314775.1 Microbacterium sp. H6
GGCTCACGTGGGCCAGTTCAGAGCGACATCCCTGGGCCACTTCAGCTTGACATAGCCAGGCTCGCGTCCGAGAACGGCCGCCCCTTGCGCCCGGTTGGGCGCGGCAGCATCTCCTCGATCAACGACCACTGAGCATCCGAGAGCATCTGAAACCGAGACACGATCAGAGTCTCTCAGCGAGCCGCCGATCTATTTCTCAGACACGCCCTAGGTCTCGCCACCCACACGCACAGTGAGCGAATCAGCCGAAACCCCCGCCGGAACCCGGTTTCGCACCACCTTTTCGGCAGACGCAATCGCGGCCCGCTCGCAACTCAGTCAGAAACGATCAGTTTTGAACGCTTGCGGAAACCTACAAAAGGAGCCGGCCGCTTAGAGCACGGAAGTGAGCGGGCGCGCGTCCCGCTCCCATGCTTGGGTAGCAATCTGTACGGCATCCCACGGCGACCCCAGCGGCGGTGTGTAGGAGAGGTCGAGGTCGCTCATCGCGGCGACGGTCATGCCGTGGTGCAGGGCGGTGGCGTAGGTGTCTATGCGCTTGGAGATTTCAGCCCCGCGGGCGCCGACGAGTTGCGCGCCGAGGAGGCGGCCGTCGCGGGTGTCGCCGGTGACGCGGATGCTGATTGGGGTGGCTCCGGGGTAGTAGCGCTTGTGGTCGTCTGCGATCGCGGTGTAACTGTACGGGCTGTACTTGGTGGCCTCGTGATCGCGGAGGCCCGTGCGGGCGGCCACGACGTCGAACACCTTCACGACCTGAGTGCCGAGACTGCCGGAGAATCGGGTGTTACCGCCAATCGCGTTCTCTCCCGCGACCCGGCCTTGCTTGTGGGAGGTGGTGCCGAGGGGCAGGTAGGTGACGCCGAGGAGGCGGTGGTGGGTGACCACGCCGTCGCCGGCTGCCCAGACGTTTGGGAGCCCGGTGCGCATGTGCTCGTCGACGACGACCGCGCCCCCGGAGCCGGTGGTTGCGCCGGCTCCGGTGAGGAGGCTGGTGTTGGGGCGGACGCCGACGACGACGAGCACGAGGTCTGCACTTTGGGAGAACACGTCGCTGTCCCGGGTGCCGGCGACGGTGAGACGGCCGGCGTTGCGGGTGACGGCTTCGATGCGGGTTCCAGTGAGGACGTTGACGCCGTGGCGGGTGAGCTCGTCGTGAACGAGGGAGCCCAATTCGGGGTCGAGGGTGGAGAGAACTTCGGAGCCGCGCTGGAGTTGGGTGACGTGGAGGCCGCGAACGGTGAGGGCTTCGGCCATTTCGAGGCCGACGTAGCCGGCGCCGACGATGATGGCGGTTTCGGGCTGGTGGTCGTCGAGGTAGCGCTCTAGGGCGAAGGTGTCGCCCATCGAGTGCAAGAGGTGCACGCCGTCATCGGGGCCAAGCTGGTCGAGGCCGGTGATGCCGGCGGTCGACGGGGATGCTCCGGTGCCGACCATCAGGGCGTCGTACGGGATGGTCGATTCGGTGCCGTTCGCGTCGCGCACGGTGAGCTTGCGGCCGGTGACGTCGATGCCGGTGGCGAGAGTGTCCAGGCGGAGGTTCATGCCGGTGGCTTCGAGGTCGGCATGGGTGCGGTGAGCGAGGGATTGCCAGGGCTGCACTTCGCGGGAGAAGTAGTACGGGATGCCGCAGATGGAGAAGTTCGGGTAGGAGTCGGCCACGACGACAGTGACGTCGACGGTGGGATCGAGTTCGCGGGCACGGAGGGCGGTGGAGATTCCGGCGTCGCTTCCGCCGATGGCTACAAGGTGCATGGGGGGTGCCTTTCAGGGCTGAGTTTCGGGTTGCACGGGGACCACAACATCGCCGGCGGTGCGGGCGGCTGTGGGATAGAAGATCAGCAGCAGTGCGAGGCCTAGGGCGGCGCCGACGAGCTGAGCGAGGATGAACGGTGGGACGGCGGCAGGGGCGATACCGGCGAAGGTGTCGGTGAACATGCGGGCTATCGTCACTGCAGGGTTCGCGAATGAGGTGGAGCTGGTGAACCAGTACGCGGCTCCGATGTACGCGCCAACCGCTGCCGCGGTGACCCGCCCGTTTCCGGTGCGGGCGAGCGCGAAGATCAGCAGCACGAGCCCTGCGGTGGCCACGACTTCCCCGACAAGGTGCCCGCCGGTCGCGCGTTGGTTCTCGGAGAACGCGGGTGCGGTGTCAAACATGACGCCGGCAAGGAACGTCCCGGCGACACCGCCCAAGACTTGTGCAGCCACGTATGGGCCGAGGTCGCGCAGCGGGAGCCCAGTCCCGACACTGCGGCCAAGCAGCCAGTCCGCGATCGACACGAGGGGGTTGAAGTGCGCCCCGGACACGGGGCCGAGCATCAGGATCAGCACGGCCAGGCCGAGAGCGGTGGTCAGGCTGTTCTCGAGAAGCTGCAACCCAACGTCGCGCGGCGACAGGCGCTGCGCCGCGATCCCCGACCCGACAACGACGGTGACAAGAAGCCCTGTGCCGACGAACTCGGCGGCAGCCCGCCGCGCGAGGTGGGGCCGGCTAGGAGGCGAGGGAGCGAGCAAAGGTTTCATGTCGGCATCATCTTGACCCGCGGTAGGTAGTTCAGTCAAGATTGAAACAATGAACGTCGACCGAATAGACCTGGTGGCGGCACGTGCAGCACGGCACGCGGCGCTCGGTGACCCGTCGCGCTTGCGGATCGTCGATCTACTCACGCTGGGCGATCTGTCCCCGTCAGAGATCCGCGTCGCGCTCGGGTTGCCGTCGAACCTGGTGACGCACCACCTCAACGTCCTCGAATCGGTGGGAATGGTCGCCCGCTCGCGATCCGAGGCCGACAAACGCCGCAGCTACGTGCACCTGACGGACACAGCACTAGCCGACCTCACCCCCGGCAAAACAGTGCAGGCCGGTCGGGTGGTGTTCGTGTGCACCGCCAACTCGGCGCGATCACAGCTCGCCGCCGCACTGTGGGCGACACGCAGCAGCATCCCCGCGGCCTCGGGCGGAACGCACCCCGCCGCGCATGTCGCTCCTGGCGCGGTCGCAACGGCCGAACGCCACGCGCTCCCACTCTCCGCCGATACGCCGCGAACGCTGGATGACGTTCGCACCGATGAGGATTTCATCATCACGGTCTGCGACAACGCGCATGAAGAACTCGGGGTCACGGGGAACCTGCATTGGTCGATCCCTGACCCAGTGCGAGTCGGCTCCGATGAAGCCTTCGATGCGGCCTACGACGAGCTGGAACGTCGCATCACCGAACTTGCCCCCCGACTCGCCGACCGCTAACCCGACAGAAAAGACCCCATGAGCGCCACCACTCCCACCGTCCTGTTCATCTGCCAGCACAACGCCGGCCGGTCGCAACTCGGCGCAGCCTTGCTCCAACACCTCGCGGGCGACCGGTTCACGGCGGACTCCGCCGGCCTCTCGCCCGCTGATGAGGTGAACCCCGCCGTGGCCGCGACCGTCGCGGAGCTGGGGATGGATATCACCGATCGGGTGCCGCGGGAAGTCACCCCCGGCGACTTGGAGACTGCCGACGTCGTTGTGCTGATGAAGCCCGGCCTAGCGCTGCCAGTAACCCCGCGGGGGGAAGTGTTGGAATGGTCGTTCCCCAACCCGGAGGCGTGGGACGCCGAAGCAGTACGCCCGCTGCGCGAGGCCGTATCCCACAAGATTCAGACCACGCTCCTCGCCCCTGTAGCTACGTAACCAGTACCGAAACTCTGCCCCGAAACCGTCTCCCCCGAAACCGGGTTTCGATACGGCACGCGTTTGCGGCACACCCAGCCAGCGCCGTCGTCGACCGACCCGGAATCGATCGTTTCCGGCAGGTGGGCACGCGCCGAAAACTATGACGGCGTGCCCACCGTAGACGGTATTCAACTGCGACGCACGGGCTGCTGCAACTCGGTCACCCAATCGGATTGGTTTTCCGAGACTGCCCGGACATACAGTTCCCGACATGGTCCCGCGTGGACAAGCCCGCGAGCAAAAATCTCAGCGTGGATCGCCTGCCAGCTCTCGGCGATGTGTGCCATGGAACCGAGATGGATGCCGCAGACGGCTGCTTCGGCAGCGGGCAGGTCAACAAGTTCGATCCCATCGCGGACTGGCCCGTTGTAGGCGTAGCCGGCGATGACTTGCAGACCGTCTTCAATCGTCTCGTACTGTGCGATCGGCGTCGTCAGAGCTCCACACTCATCACCGATGATCTCGGCAACGGCATCGAAGGCGGGGCCCACCACACTTGCGACCGAAGGTTGATCTGCGACGACGACGCGGTGGGCAGCCAGGCGGACAGCGGGTAGCGACTTCTCAACGATCTCTATCTGGGACATGTGGTTCTCCTTCTCGATAAGTTGGAGCCGTCGTTCCACGTCAACGAGTCGGTCAGCGGCGATGCGGTGTTCCTGCTCGACCTCAGCGCGCCGGATGCGCAATAGTGCGGAGATGCGATTTGCATCGACTCCGCGGTCGAGAATCGACGAGATATCGTCGAGACCGAAGCCGAGTTGGCGCAGTGCGACGATCCGATGCAAGCGTTCAAGTTGCGAGGGATCGTAGGAGCGGTAGCCGCTGTACTCGTCCACGTGAGCTGGTACGAGCAGACCAGCGGTATCCCAATGCCTCAGCATCCGATGGGTCACCTGGCCGATCTGCGCGAAGGCTCCGATGGATAACATGTCTCAGTTCTTTCGCCTTCCACAGTGTCAGAGTCAAGTATCACCTCCGAATCCAAGGTCGGATCCCCTACGGAGTGCCACCCGAATCGCGACAGGCTGATGGCGCTCATCGAAATTCCCCAGAGTTGCTCATCGGAATTCCTCAGGTCGCGTGG
>NZ_QOAY01000094.1:0-2394 GCF_003314775.1 Microbacterium sp. H6
GTGGACACGACCGAGGCGGAGTAATCCGAGAGGGGCGTCGCCCGGGCCTCGACCCCGGGCGGCGCCCCTCTACCAGCCGCTGAAGCCGGCGAAAACCCAGATCCATGGGCTTGCACCCGGCGCGTCGCTCCGCGACACGCCCTGCGCTGCTCGGATCGTCTCCGTTTCCGCCCCAGCCGCCCCAGCCACCCAGCCCTCCCCGCCACGCGACGGCACCGCCGACTGAGATAACCTTCCACCGAGTCCCCGGTGAAGGAGAGCACGTGCCCGCGAACGATGTGATGGCCGACGAGACCGATCGGATCGTCGCCGCGGCTCTGCAGGTGAACGGCCGCGCGTCGTGGGGTGAGATCGCCCGCGTGGTCGACCTGCCCGAGCGCACGGTCGCCCGTCGAGGGCAACGGCTGCTCGACCGCGGACTGGTGCGGGTCTCCACATACGTCGACCCCGCCCGAGTGCTGCATGCCCGCGCAGTGCTCTTCCGCATCACGACGGAACCCCACGCGCTGTGGCAGGTCGCGCGCACCCTGGCCCGGCGCGCGGATGCCTCCTCGGTCTCGGTGCTCGAGGGCAGCAGCGACATCGCCGGGATGCTGCTCCCTCACGATGACGCCTCGATCCGCGAGCTGCTGTTCACCGACTTCCCCGAGCTCGAGGGCATCGACTCGATCAATGTCACGACGGTGCTGAAGTTCTTCCGGTCGGGGCACGACTGGCGTGCAGGGGTTCTCAGCGACGAGCAGGCCCGAATGCTCGACGAGTCCTCCGGCTCCGAGGTCGATCCCGCCGACTCCCTGAGTGAGGACGAGGAGGCCCTCATCCGACTGCTGCTCAAGGACGGTCGGATGCCGGTGGCTCAGCTCGCCCGCTCCCTGGGGCTGAACGTGACGACCACGCGGCGTCGCATGGAGTCCTTGAGCCGTCGAGGTCTCATGCATCCGCGCACCGAGGTCGTGCCGAGTCTGTTCGGACTGGGCCTCGAGGCGCTCGTGTGGCTTCGGGTGCCGATGGCGCGCCTCGAGAAGGTCGGCACGGCTCTGGCGGCCGCGCCCGAGGTCAAGTTCATCGCCGCCACCACGGGCACTTCACAGCTGCTCGCGAACGTGCTCGTGAAGGACGCCGATGAGTTCTACGACTTCCTCACGGGCCCGGCGGTGGCCGGTCACGAGGGCCTCGAAGTCGTGGAGTCGCTGGTGGTCATCACTCCGGTGCTGCGCGGATCGCTGATCGTCGATGAGGCACCCGAGGCGCTGGCCAACGATATGCCCACCGGCGCGATCCGCTTGTAGTCTGATTCTGTTACTGACATGTAACAAAATGGCGAGATCGTTCTTAACAGCTTGACCTAGTGGCGAAATAGAGCAAGTATCCTCTCCAGGGCCATCACCCCTGGAGAGGACCACCGTGTTCACGGCTACTGGAGACGATTGGGCGGATCGCGTCGCGACCCTGCCCCTGCGCACGCGCATGTTCATCGACGGCGTGTGGGAGGAGGGCTCGGCTGCACCCCTCATCCCGGTGAGCCCCCGTGACGGTCGTGCCCTTCCGCCGATCAGCACCGCATCCGTCGCCGACGTCGACCGCGCCGTCCGGTCGGCTCGCACGGCCTTCGACTCGGGCGCCTGGTCGCGCATCGCCCCCAGGGAGCGTGGCCAGCTGCTGATCGCCTTCGCGCAGAAGATCCACGACAACGCCGAAGAACTCGCCCTCACGATCTCCCTCGAGATGGGCAAGCCCGTGCGCGAGGCGCTGCAGACCGAGCTCCGCGCCGTCGTCAACTGCTTCCGCTGGTACGGCGAGGCGGCAGACAAGGTGCTCGACGAGCTGCCCGTCACCGCCCCGAACAGCCTCGCGCTCGTCACCCGCGAACCGGCCGGCGTCGTCGCGGCCGTCGTGCCGTGGAACTTCCCCCTGACCATGACCGCCTGGAAGCTCGCCCCGGCACTCGCGGTCGGCAACAGCGTGGTGCTCAAGCCTGCGGAGCACACGACCTTCTCCGCACTCCGGTTGGCCGAGCTCGCCCACGAGGCCGGCATCCCCGCCGGTGTGCTCAACGTCACACCGGGCACCGGGCAGGTCGCCGGTCGCGCACTCGGCGAGCACCACGACGTCGACGTCGTCACCTTCACCGGCTCACCCGAGGTCGGCCGCATGTTCCTCGGCTACTCGGCCGCGTCGAACGGCAAGCGCGTCTGGCCCGAGCTCGGCGGCAAGACCGCGAGCCTGGTGCTGCCGGACGCCGATCTCGAGCGTGCTGTCCGCGCCACCGCGGACGGCTGCTTCTACAACCAGGGCCAGATGTGCACGGCATCCTCTCGGCTGCTCGTACCGCGTTCCCAGCGCGACCTCGCCCTGGAGATCGCCGCCGAGGTCGCCCGCACGAGCCTTCCCGCC
>NZ_QOAY01000094.1:2449-5024 GCF_003314775.1 Microbacterium sp. H6
CCCGTTCGACGTGTCCACCTCGATGGGGGCGATCGTGAGCGAGAAGCAGCTCGCGGGCATCGCGGGCTTCGTCGAGCGCGCCCAGGCCGAGGGCGCGGAGCTGGCCGCCGGCAGCGCCGAGCGATTCCAGGCCGTCGACGGCGGCAGCTACTTCGCCCCCGTCGTGCTCGGCGTCACGCCCGCGCACGAGGTGGCCCGGCGCGAGGTCTTCGGACCCGTGCTCTCGGTCATCGCCTACGACGACGTGGAAGACGCGCTCGCCATCGCCAACGGCACCGAGTACGGCCTCGCCGCGGCGCTCTGGAGCAACGATCTGAACGCCGTCCACACCCTCTCTCGGCGGCTCCGGGCTGGCGTGGTCTGGGTCAACTGCTTCGAGGAGGGCGACATGACGATCCCCTTCGGCGGCGTCAAGGGGTCGGGCTTCGGACGGGATAAGAGCCTGCACGCCCTCGAGAAGTTCACCGACCTGAAGACCACGTGGATCGAGCTCTCGTGACCCGCCCGTTCATCGGCATCACCACCTGGCGCCGTTCCATCGACACCGACCTGGGCAGCGGTCGCCCGGCGCACACCCTCGGCACCGAGTACGCCTCTCCCGTCGAGGCGGCCGGCGGTGCGGTCGTGCTGCTGCCTCCCACGGCGGGGGTCGACGAGGTGCTCGACCGCATCGACGGGCTCGTGCTCTCCGGCGGCGAGGACGTGCACCCCTCCCGCTACGGTGCCGAGCCGCAGGAGGGGAAGAACTACGACCCCTCCCGCGACGGCTATGAGATCGCGCTCGCACTCGGTGCTCGGCGCCGGGGGATCCCCGTCCTGGCGATCTGCCGCGGGCTCCAGGTGAGCAACATCGCCTTCGGGGGCACACTCCTCGTCGACATCCCGGCCACCGAGCACCACGAGCCGGTGCGCGGCGCCGACCAGCAGCTCGCGGCGCGGCACCCGGTCCTCCTCGCGGAGGACAGTCGCCTCGCCTCGCTCTACGGCACCCGACAGCGGACCGTGAACACCATCCACCACCAGTCGATCGACGCCCCCGCACCCGGCCTCCGCCCGGTCGCCTGGGCACCGGACGGGATCGTCGAAGCAGTGGAGGCCGACGGCGACTGGCCGTTCTGGGCTGTGCAGTGGCACCCCGAGAAGATGATCGCCCCCGATGAGGCCGCAGAGGAGATGCCGCTGTTCGCGGCGTTCGTCTCGGCCGCCCGTGAAAGAGCAGCGGAACACCCCGCGGCAGAGAAAGGAACACGATGACCAAGCAGGTCTTCCTCGAGTACGAGAACGGCGTCCGCGCCGTCGCCACCCTGTTCGAGGACCTCGCCCCTCGCACGTGCGAGGCCATGTGGGGTGCGCTGGAGAAGCCGGTCACCATGCAGGCGATGCACGCCATGTACGCGGGCCCCGAGGTCATGGTCGGCCTTCCCGAGGAGGCGCAGAACTTCGACCCCGAGAAGGTACCGTTCGAGAACCAGCAGGTCGTGCCGGCGCCGGGTGACCTGCAGTGGTACTGGCAGCGTCCGATGCAGATGGGCGGCCTGCCGTTCGAGTGGTACGAGATCGGCGTCTTCTACGATCGTGGTGCCCGTACTCTCGGCCCGCTCGGATGGACACCCGTCAACATCTGGGGCGGCATCACCGAAGGACTCGCCGAGTTCGCCAAGGAGAGCGCGGCCATCCGCATCGACGGAGCGAAGCAGCTCACCATCGGACGCCTGGTCTAAGGCGTTCACTCAGTGCTGGACCCATCCCGAAGGAGCAGTGCATGAATACCCGAAGAATCCTCACCGCCGGAGCGCTCGTCGCCACCGGTGCCCTCGTCCTCGCCGGATGCTCGACCGGTGACGACACCGCAGCGTCAGGCGGCGACAAGGAGTTCGCCGGCGAGACCATCGTGGTCACGTCGTTCGGCGGCGACTGGGAGAAGGCCTTCATCGAGGCCGTCGTCGATCCCTTCGAGGAGGAGACCGGCGCCAAGGTCGAGCTGATCACGCTGTACAGCGCCGACGCCCTCGCGCAGGTCACCGCCCAGAAGGCGAGCCCGCAGATCGATGTCGTGCACTTCTCCGGCGGGCAGGAATTCACCGCTGCGGAGCAGGGGCTCATCGCCCCGATCGCCGCGGATGACCTCTCCGAGACCGGCGACCTGATCGACCTGGCGACCGCCGGGCTCGAGCGCGGTGAAGGCCCGGTCATCCAGCTCGCACCGATCGGACTCGTCTACAACACCGAGGCCGACGCTCCTGCGCCCACCTCGTGGCTCGACCTGTTCGACGAGGCCTACGCCGGTCACGTCGCACTCACGGACTTCTCGAACACGTACGGCGTGCTCTCGATGCTCCGTGTCGCGGACGCCCTCGGCGGCGGGATCGACGACACCTCGCAGGCGATCACCGACCTGGGTGCGCTGGCGTCGTCGGGTGACGCGATCGTCGTCCCGACCTCGCCCGATCTGCAGACCGCGTTCGCACAGCGCGACACGTGGCTCGCACCGTACGCGATGGACTACGCCGGCACGCTGCAGGACGCGGGCCTTCCGGTGGAGTTCATCGTCCCGGAAGAGGGCGTCACCGCCTCT
>NZ_QOAY01000094.1:5046-66198 GCF_003314775.1 Microbacterium sp. H6
TCACGGCGAACGTGGTCGAAGGCCGGGACAACCCCGACCTCGCGAAGCTCTTCATCGATTTCGAACTGCGCCCCGAAGCGCAGGCCGTCTTCGCGGAGAACATGCGGTACTCGCCGGTCAACACCAAGACCGAGCTCTCCGACGAAGCCGCTGACAACGTGCTGACGGGCGACGAGCTCGAGACGGTCGTCGTCTACGCTCCCGGCGACGTCGCGGCTTCGCGACCGGCCTGGACCGATGAGTGGAATGCGCTGATCACCAAATGAGTGTGCGAACCCGTAGGGAGCCCTGGCTCCTGCTCCTGCCGGCGATCGTGCTGCTCGCGCTCGCCTTCGTCACCCCGGTGGCCGGCATGCTCCTCATGAGCGTGCAGTCGTCGGCAGGCGGGTTCACCCTCGACAACTTCACCCGGTTGTTCACGAGTGAATATCACCTCCAGGCGGCGCTCCGTTCGCTCCGCCTGGGGGTGATCCAGACGGTGATCACGCTGATCATCGCCATCCCGCTCTCCTACGTCATGGCACGCGCCGGCTCGAAGGTGCGCTCCTTCCTGCTGATCGTCGTCATCCTGCCCCTCATGACCAGCGTCGTGGTCCGCACGTTCGGCTGGGTGGTCCTGATGGGCCCGTCAGGGCTGCTGATGAAGATCCCCGGGGCCGAGTTCCTCGTGGGGGGCACACAGGGCTTCCTCGGCACCGAGACCGGCGTCGTGATCGCGATGGTCCAGGTGCTCCTGCCGTTCGCGGTGCTCAGCATCCTTGGCGTGATCTCGGGTATCCGCCCGCAGCTCGAAGAAGCCGCACGCACCCTCGGCGCCGGGTTCTGGCGCACGCTGTGGCACGTCGTCCTCCCCCTCGCGATCCCCGGCATCGTGGCCGGCGCCTCACTCGTGTTCGTCCTCTCGGTGAGCTCGTTCATCACCCCGCGCTTCATCGGCGGAGCGCAGATCCCGGTGTTCGCCCAGACGATCTACATCGATGCGACCACCAACCTCGACTGGTCGTTCGCGGCCGCGCAGGCCGTGCTGCTGTTCGCCGGGGTCATGCTCGTGCTCGCGGCCACGTCCCGACTCGGGAAGCAGAAGGTGTGACCATGGTCCGTTCCGTTCCTATCCTCGGCAGGGTCCTCGCCATCATCCTCGGCGTCGTCGTGACGCTCTACATGCTCGTGCCGCTCATGGTGGTCGCCGGTGCCTCCATCGGAGAGAACCGCTTCCTGACATTCCCCGGTCAGGGCTTCACCCTCGACTGGTACGTCGAGGCGCTCACCTCCGACACCTACCTCGAGCCGTTCCGGTTGAGCCTGCTGGTCGGCGTCACGGTCGCGATCGTCGCCGCCTCCATCGGCACCGCGGCGGCGCTCGCGCTCACGCGCTTCAAGGTTCCCGGCGGTGCCGCCATCCAGGGTCTGCTGATGTCGCCGCTGACGATCCCCACGATCATCCTCGCGATCGGGGCGCTGTCCATCTCGTCCCTCACGATCGGGGCGCCGAACGTGGGTGTGCTGATCGCGATCCATGTGGTGATCGCCATCCCCTACGTCATGCGCACCGTGACCGGGGTGATGACCCGCGCCGACCACTTCACGGAAGAGGCGGCGCGCACCCTCGGCGCCAGCACCTGGAATCGCTATCGCCTGGTCGTGCTCCCCATCGCCCGTCCCGGTATCGCGGCCGGCGCCTTCTTCGCCTTCAACATCTCGTTCGACGATGCGGTCATCGCCCTCTTCCTGCGCACCCCGCAGCTGGAGACGCTGCCCATCGCCATCTACGGCCAGCTGGAGTTCAGCACGTCGCCCACCGTGGCGGCCGTCTCGACCCTGATGGTCCTGCTCACCGTCGTCCTCATGATCGTGCTCGAACGCATCATCGGCCTGGGAAGGTTGTTCGTCTGATGACAACACTCACCATCACCTCACTCACCAAGGACTTCAAGGGGACCTCGGTGCTCAAGGGCATCGATCTCTCCATGCAGTCCGGAGAGTTCGTTTCCCTGCTCGGCCCCTCGGGGTGCGGGAAGACGACGCTGCTGCGTTGCATCGCGGGCCTCGAGTCGCCGACGAGCGGAACGATCGAGATCGCGGGGCAGGATGTGAACAAGCTCCCGCCCGAGAAGCGGCACCTCGGCATGATGTTCCAGAGCTATGCGCTCTTCCCGCACATGAGCGTCGCCGAGAACGTGCGCTTCGGCCTGCGGATGTCCGGCGAGAAGTCGAAGGCCGAGCAGAAGGAGCTCGCCGTGCGGGCGCTGGAGCGCGTGCAGATGGGCCACCTCGCCGATCGGATGCCTGCGCAGCTCTCGGGCGGACAGCAGCAGCGCGTGGCTCTGGCCCGTGCCATCGCGTTCGAGCCCCGCGTACTGCTGCTCGACGAGCCGCTGTCGAACCTCGACGCCCGTCTGCGTGAGGACATGCAGGTCGAGCTGAAGGAACTGCACCGCACGCTCGGGCTCACGACCGTGTTCGTCACGCACGACCAGGAGGAGGCGATGAGCCTCTCCGACCGCATCGTGCTCATGAACGCGGGCGTGATCGAGCAGGAGGGCGCACCCGCCGAGCTCTACGGTGCTCCCCGCACCCCCTTCGCCGCGGACTTCATCGGCGCGGCGAACCTGCTTCCGGCGACCCGTTCCGGAGCGGTGGCCACCCTCGACGGCACCACGATCCAGGTGCCGATGACCGGCGCCGGTCCCGATGGAGCGGGAGAAGTGGTGCTCCGCCAGGAGGACCTGCGCCTCTCCCCCGTCGTGGGTGCGGATGCCCCGGTGAGCGTCGAGGTCGTCGCGCACGTCTACCGCGGCGCCGACATCGTCTACATCGTGGAGCTTGCGGGTAAGCGGATGCGCGTCGTCCGCCCGCGGCACGAGGAGCCGATCCCTGAGGGTAGGGCCGGTCTGGGCTGGCGCGACGGCGCCGTGCTCTGGATCGCCGCCGCCTAGTCCTCCCTACGGCAACCGTCCCGCGGTCGTAGGATCGCGACATGGCCGAAGAAGAGTCCCCCTCCCCCGATGCTCCCCGCGATGCTTCCCGCCGGGGATTCTTCAAGGTCGGCGGAGCAGCTCTCGCGGGCGCGGTCGTCGGCGGCGCGGGTGGGGCAGCGATCGGCGCGTCGATCGCCGGCAATGCACGTGACGGCTTCGTGGCCGACGCCGACCCCTTCGCCGCCCTCACTCCGCGCAGCGAGCCGGGGTTCGACCATCTCGTGGTCGTGATGGGCGAGAACCGCTCGTTCGACAACCTGCTCGGCTACCTCTACTCGAAGCAGACCCTGCCGCAGGGTGAGACGTTCGAGGGGCTCGACTTCGGCTCGTACAGCAACACCTCGTCCCATGGCACGGTCGTCGATGCACACGTGTACACCGGTGACACCGACCGGATCATGAGCCTCCCCGACCCGGATCCGGGCGAGGAGTATCCGCACGTCAACACGCAGATCTTCGGCACGGTCGACCCGAAGACCAACGCCGACCTCTTCGTCGACGAGATGACCGCCCCCTTCAACGCCCCAACCCACGGCGAGAAGGCGACGATGTCGGGGTTTCTCGAGGACTACATCATCAACTTCCGGCGACTACGCAAGGGCGTCGACCCGAAGCCCGAAGAGGCGGCGCACATCATGGGCTCGTTCTCGCCCGAGATGCTGCCCGTCCTGTCCACGCTTGCCTCGGAGTTCGCGGTGTTCGACCATTGGTATGCCGGCGTTCCCTCCCAGACCTTCTGCAACCGCTCGTTCTTCCACGCCTCCACGTCTCACGGCTTCGTGACCAATCAGGCCGGCGGCGGCTACCGGAAATGGCTGGATGCGCCGGCCGCGCCGACGGTGTTCAATCGGCTCGAGGACGAGAAGGTGAGCTGGAAGATCTACATCGACAAGCTCCAGCTCGTCTCGTTCACGGGGATGCTGCATGCCGCGGTGCTGGAGAAGTACTGGCGTACCGACCATTTCGGCACGATGGAGGACTTCTACGCCGAGGCGAAGGCCGGCACCCTCCCCGCCTACGCCTTCATCGAGCCGCGGATGGTCTACGACCACAACGACTTCCATCCGCCCTTCGGGTCGCCGCGTGAGAGCGAGGTCGACGGCGAGCCCGTGTTCGACAGCGCGATCTCGGATGTGCGGGCGGGCGACAGGCTCATCCACGACATCTACGAGGCGGTGCGCACGAGTGCCTCCCCGAAGGGGTCGAACGCCGTCAACACTCTGCTGCTCATCACGTTCGACGAGCACGGCGGCTGCTACGACCACGTGCCGCCGCCCGCCGTGACGAAGCCCACCCCCGATACCGGGCCGGGCGAGATGGGCTTCACGTTCGATCGACTGGGCTGCCGTGTCCCGGCCATCGCGGTGTCGGCCTACACGAAGCGGGGCAGCATCATCCACGACGAGATGCATCACGGCTCGGTGACCGCCACCCTCTCGCGCCTGCACGGACTCAAGCCGCTCAACGACCGGGACGCGTCGGCGAACACTCTCCTGAACGTGGTGAATCTCGACAAACCCCGGCACCCGTCCGACTGGCCGGTGACCACGCCCGCGTACACGCCTCCGAATCCGGAGGACACGGCACCCCAGCCCGGTGAGAAGGATCAGCTGAAGCCGCTCACTCCGCCCGCACGCGGACTGCTCGGCCTGCTCCTCGCGCGCTACGGGAAACCTGGGGAGCCGGAACCGGAGACCTTCGCCGACGCCTACAAGCTCCTCCACGAGCACGGCGAAGAGCTGTTCGGACCGCCCGAGGGCAGCTGACCACGAAAGCGGGCGCCGCGTTACTTCCGGCCGGCGCGACGGCGGGCGACGACCAGAAGAGTCGCCCCGAGCAGGATCACCGCGGCACCACCTGCCGCCCAGGCGAACGTTTCGGCACCGAGGCCGGTCGCCGGAATGCGACCACTGCCGTTGCTGTTCGAGCTCCCGGTCGACGGCTCGGGTGACGGCGACGGTGACGGTGGGACGACGGCCGCGGCGAGGGTGAAGTCCTGTCCTTCGACGGACTCGCCGACATCGGAGATCATGACGCTGCGGGTTCCCGCCCCGACGATCGTGGTGCCCTCGGGCGCGCGCACGATCAGCTCATAGTTGCCCGGAGGGAGGCTGCCGAGACTGTAGGTGCCGTCGGCACCCGTCGTGAGCTGTGCCGGGACGGGACCGGAGACATCGATCACCACACCTCCGACGGGTTCACCGCCGTCGGTGCGCACCGTGCCGTCGAGCGCCCCCAGCCGGGCGAGGTCGAAGTCCACGCCTGTGACGTCCATCTCCGCGACCGGTGCTGTGCGGCTGAGCGGAGATGTCGCGGCGTAGCCATCGGGCGTCGTCATCGTGACCGTGTAGTTGCCGGCCGGAAGGCGGGGGAACGTGTAGCCTCCATCCGCGCCTGTCACCGTGGTGAGGGTGCCGCCCCCTTGCTGCACGGCCGTGACTGTGACGCCTGGCACACCGCCGCCGTTCCATCGGACGACCCCGCTCAGGCTCGGGTTCGCCTCGATGACGAAGTCGGTGAGTGTGATCAGATCCTCGTTGTCCGCCGGGACCACGAAGCCCGGCGGCGCCGTGTCGACGGCGTACCCGGCTGGAACGGTGATGGTCACCTCCTGCAGCCCATCGAGGACCATGTCGAACAAATATCTGCCGTCGGCGTCGGTGGTCCTGGTCTGTGCGTCGATCGTCACGACGACGCCGGCGATGGGGTTTCCCTCCGTGTCCACCACGCGCCCGGTGACGGGGGACGGCACGATGTCGCGCACCGTGAAGTCGACATCTTCCGCATTGCCGCTGCTGAGGTTCACCGACGTCGTCGTCTCACCGACCGCGATCTTGCCCTGCGGTGCCGTCACACTCACCCGGTAGCCGTCCGTGGCGATGAACCCGGGGAACGAGTAGGTGCCGTCCGGCGCGGTGGTCGTCCTGCCCACAATCGTGCCGTTGCCGTCGGTGAGTGCGAGGGCGACACCGCCCAGCGCCCCGGTGTCCACGTCGACGACCGATCCTCGGATGTCATTCGCAGCCGAGACGAACCACGTCTGGTAGACGGGAAGACCGGATCGCCGGGTGAAGATGAAGCTGAGGGAGCGGATCGGAGTCGACGGCTCGAACCACGCCGCGGATCCGTTGGTGTCGGCAGCTGCCGCGTTCCCGGTGAGGGTGAGGGTCGCGGCATCCCATGTCGGCACGTCGCCGACCGCGCCGGTGCACGCGGGCTTTCCCACGACCCCGGGAGCGCAGTAGTTGAAGAGGTCCCTGAGGCCGATCTCCGCCGCTGTGAGCACGTGCCCGTCAGGAGCGACGGCATGGATCCGCACGCTGTCGGAGTCGATGTCACCCAACGCGAAGGCCCAGCCCGACGTCGGGGTCGGCGCGGCGAACGAATAGGTCGTCGTCGACGGGCTCGTGGCGTTGTCGGCCCTGGGCCGCAAGTTCAGGTACGGCTGATCCCTGCTGGATCCGTACTCGGCTCCGAAGGGGGTCCCTTCGGCCAGCCACGTGGATGCACCGGTGATCACGCCGACCTGGCCTGCGCGCGAATCGCTGGTCATGGTGGCGGTGAGTGCAGGGTGGGGTGCCACCTGGACTGTTGTCGTGAAGGCACCTCCAGTGCCCGCGAGCGGTTGCCAAGTGGCCCATGACGTGGTGGCGGCAACAGCGGGGATGGCGCCGACGAGCACGGCGACGAGCCCGATGACTCCGGCGATGATCCCCCTACGACGCAGACGCATGCGGTCAGAGTACTGGTATACCGGATCGTCGAGAAGGGAATTCTCCGCGATCACACGTCGGGGATGAGCCTCTTGCCCAGGTCGACCGTGTCATCGATCTCGTAGCCGAGCCTGCGGTAGAAGTCGACCACCTGCGCGTTGCCGGAACGCACCTGCAGGTTCACCTTCGGGCATCCCAGGTCGCGCAGACGGGCCTCAACGTGGGCCACGAGCTCCCTGCCCACTCCGAGTCCTCGCGCGTCGAGCTGCGTGGCGAGGTAGTTCATCCACCCGCGATGCCCGTCGTAGCCCGCCATGACCGAGCCGAGGATGCGCCCCGTCTCGTCCTCCGCCACGACGAACAGCTCGGGCTGCACCGTCAGCTTCCGGGCGATGTCCTTCCGAGGATCGTTCCACGGCCGCGTGAGCCCCGCCGCCTCCCACAGGGCGACGACGGCATCGGTGTCTTCAGGGTGGAAGGGTCGGATGCGCACCGGTCCAGCCTCCCAGATCCGCCCTGCCGCGCGCGTCAATCCTCTCGGGAGAAGGTGATGTGCGTGACGCCCGACTCCGCGACCTCCGAGGTGACGCGGTAACCGGACTCGAGTCCGCGCAGGTCGTCCCAGAGTCGGAGCCCGTCGCCGATGAGGATCGGGGTGATGCCGACGTGCAGGTCGTCGACCAGCCCCGCGCGCAGATACTCGCGCACGGTCGTGGGTCCTCCACCGATCCGCACGTCCGCTCCGGCGGCCGCCTCGACCGCTTTCTGCAGCGCCTCCTCGGGAGAAGCAGAGAGGAAGTGGAAGCTCGTGCCGTTGGCGAACTCGATCGAAGGCCGCGGGGTGTGGGTCAGCACGAACACCGGGGCGCGGAACGGCGGCTCCTCGCCCCACCAGCCGCGCCAGTCCGGGTCGTCCGGGTTGGCGTGGAGCCCGAACATCCCGGCGCCCATGATCTCGGCGCCGATGTTCTCGAAGTAGTGCGCGGCGTACTTCTCGTCGACGCCTGTCGTTCCCGTCCCGCTGGTGTCGAGGAAGACACGCTCGTGGAACGTGCGCGTGGCCGTGTACGCCGCCGTCAGCCGGCCCCAGTCCTCACCGAAGGGGTTCTCGGGGGTCTGGTCCGTCGTCGTGGCGAAGCCGTCGAGCGAGATGTTGAGATCGACGCGAACACGGGTCATGGTTTGCCTCCGAAGGCATGAAGGGAGGCTGCGTCGATCGGCGCAGCCTCCCCAGCGTCAGTGCTCCAACGCTCCGTGTCAAGCGACTCGTGTCAAGGTCGGCGATCCCGCTCAGACCGGATCGCCCTGGACGGGACCCTCCGTGTTCGGCTTCCACCCGAGCGCCGGAGCCACATGCTTCGCGAACGACTCCAGCACGTGCAGGTTGTACTCGGGTCCGAGCTGGTTCGGGATGGTCAGCATCAGCGTGTCGGCCGCCATCACCGCCTCGTCCTGTCGGAGCTGCTCGATCAGCACGTCGGGTTCTGCCGCGTAGGTCTTGCCGAACGTGGAACGGAATCCGTCGATGATGCCGATCTGATCGGCGTTCTCCTCGCTGCGAAGTCCGAAGTAGGCGCGGTCCATGTCGGACACCAGGGGGAACACGCTGCGGCTGACGGAGACGCGCGGCGTGCCCGTGTGCCCTGCTTCCTTGTAGGCCGAGCGGAAGAGGTCGATCTGCTCGCGCTGCAACTCGTGGAAAGGCTGCCCTGTGGCCTCGGTCACCAGGGTCGAACTCATCATGTTGAGTCCCTTGCGGCCGGTCTCGATCGCCGTCGGGCGTGAACCTGATCCCCACCAGATGTGGTCGCGCAGGGTCGGGGATTGCGGCTCGATCGCGAGGTAGCGGCCGGCACCCACCATGCGGGGATCTCCGGGGGCGATACCTTCGCCGTCGATCGCACGGAGGAACAGGTCGAACTTCTCCCGAGCGATCACGCTGCCCCGCTCGGTGTCCTCCTCGTCGACGTATCCGAAGGTCTCATAGCCGCGCAGAGCCGTCTCGGGTGAACCGCGGCTCACGCCCAGGGCGATGCGGCCGTCGGAGATCAGGTCGAGAGCGGCGGCCTCCTCGGCGAACTGGAACGGGTTCTCGTAGCGCATGTCGATCACGCCCGTCCCGACCTCGATGCGCTTCGTGCGCGCGGCCATGGCGCTCAGCAGGGGCATCGGCGAGGCGGCCTGACGCGCCCAGTGGTGCACGCGCACGTAGGCGCCGTTCACACCGATCTCGTCTGCGCCCTCGGCGATCTCGATGGTCTGCTTCAGCATGTCGCCCGCGGTGCGGGTGGCTGAGCCGGGCACGTCTGCATAGTGCCCGAAGGAGAGGAATCCGAAAGCCTTCATGATCTATTCCAACGCATGTATCCCTCAGCTATTCCCCCGGTACGAGGATGCCGTCCAGCACGAGCGATCTGATGCGGGGCTCGAGTTCGGCCCACAGGTCTGCGAGGGGAACCTCGAAGAGGTCGGCCAGGGCCGAGACGATCTGCACCACGGTGAGGTCGCCGTCGCAGGCCCCGACGAACCCGGCGAGCGCAGGGTCCACGTTCACGGTGCGCGCGAAACCGCCACCCTGTCGCAGTTCGATGACGCTGGGGTCGTCGTTGCCCGGCAGCAGGTGGCGGGCCTCGGTGACATCGGGCGCCGTCAGCAGTGTCGAGGGGATCCCCTCGGCGAGCGCGTCATGCGCGACAAGCCCGGTTCCGAGCGCGGCACCGACGTTCGACACCTGCTGGGAGATCCGCTCCGTGCGCCGGAGTGGAGGGGACGACAGACCTCGACGCATCAGCACGTAACCGAAGCCGATCGAGGTCACGCCGCGGGCGGCGAAATCATCGAGCCAGGCGGTCAGCAACGGAGTGAATGCCGGGTCACGCGGGGTGGTGCCCCCGTCGCGGATCCACAGCTCGGCATACCCCAACGGCGACAGCTCCTCCCGTTCGACGACCCAGAGGTCGAGCTCGCTCGGCACCCAGGCCTCCAGACGGGCGAGACCGGTGACCCCTGCCCGCGACTCCCAGTTGCCGAGCAGCTGCGCGATTCCGTTCCGCGTCAGATGCGCCGGAGCGCTCCGCACGAACTGCTCGACGAGGGCATCGCCCACCAGTCCGCCGTCGCGGTACTCATACGCGGGGACGCCCTCCACCCGCGGTGTGATGACGAACGGCGGATTGGAGACGATCAGATCGAACGCTTCGCCCGCGACGGGGTCGAACATGCTGCCGTGACGGAACTCGATGTTGGTCACCCCGTTGACCCGCGCGTTGAGCTCGGCGAACGCCAGTGCCCTGACCGAGATGTCGGTCGCGACCACCGTGCCGGCACGACGGGCGACGAGGAGCGCCTGGATCCCGCACCCGGTGCCGAGGTCGAGAGCGCGATCGACCTGGATGGGCACGATCGTCTCGGCGAGGGTGCGCGAGGCTCCACCGACGCCGAGCACATGATCGGCGGGGAGAGGGCCGTCGAGGGCGACCTCGTCGAGGTCGCTGGCGATCCACCACTCGCCGACACCCTCGGCATCCACGAAGGACTGCGGACGCAACAGGGCCGTCGGGGTCACCACCTCGGCATCCGCGGTGGCGAGTCCGAGCGCTTGGAGTCCGTCCACTCCGAGGTTCGGCAGCGCGGCGGCGACCGCCGCACGCGGCTGACTCATGCCGAGTACCAGCAGACGGCCGAGGGTGGCCAGGACTCCGGAGTCCTCGGCGATGGCCCGCAGGATCGGCTCGCGCATCCCCCTGGCGAGGGCGTCGTCCGCCTCCTCGCCCCACAGGCGACGGAGAGGTGCGGACCGGAAGTCGGCGGCATCGAGATCAGCGGCCAGCGCGGAGGTGCGAAGAGGGTCTGGGTGAGGTGTGGGGGTGTCGGACACGGCCGTCACTCTACGCGTCTTCAGGGTTCTCCTTCCCTGTGCCTCCTAGAATCAGGAGGTCAGTACTCACGAGCAGCCCCGTTCCGGGCGTTCGAGGAAGACCCTCATGACCGCCATCACCCCCGAGCACGGCCTCCGTGCGCGCCTGCGAAGGCTCGCAGGCGGGACCGCCGTCCTCGCTATCGTGCTGGGCGCCTGCGCGGCCGTCGCACCGAGCACGGCCGTCGCCGCCGGCGGGTCCGCTTCCGACGAGGAAGCGAGCGTCGCCTTCCATGTCTCCGCAGGTCTGCGCGGCCTCGTCGCCCCCGGCTCCTCCACCACGGCGATGCTCACGGTGCAGAACGAGACGGAATCGAAGCTGTCGAGTGGTCAGGTGCAGGTGGAGCTCAGCAGAACTCCCCTGACGGACGAAGCCTCGGTCACGAACTGGCTCGATGAGGGCGAGGCACCGGGCGATTTCGACACGATCGGCTCCGACACGACGGCCGCGCTCGATGCCGGTGCCTCCGGCATGACCACGGTCTTCGTCCCTGCCGAGACCCTCGGCGCCCTCGCCCCCGGTGTCTACCCGCTGCGGGCGGAGCTCACGGGTGCCAAGACGGAGAACACGCCTGAGGATCGTTCGGCGACGGTCGAGGCCACGGCGACCAGCGTGCTCGTCGTCGCCGATTCCCAGACCGCTCAGGTCGGCGTGATGGTCCCGCTCACGGCGACCCCCGACAACGGCGTGCTGTTGAGCGCGGAGGAACTCAGTACTCTCACCGGACCCGAGGGTGCCCTGACCGCTCAGCTCGACGGTGTGGCCGGCACCACTGCGGTGCTCGCCATCGATCCCGCTATTCTCGCCGCAATCCGCGCTCTGGGTTCCGCGGCTCCGGAGACCGCGCGGGACTGGCTCGACCGACTGGAAGCTCTGCCGAACACGCGGTTCGCACTGCAGTTCGGTGATGCGGATGCGACGGCGCAAGCGCAGGCGGGTCTACCCGCATTGCTGCAGCCGACGACGTTGGCGACGTTCCTGAACCCCGCCGACTTTCCGCAGACGCCTGCCACGTCGTCGCCGACGGCGGACTCGACCGCGACACCGGGCCCGACACCCAGCCCGACCGGCACTCCTCAGCTGCCCGACGACGCGGAGCTCACGGCGATCGATGGCGCGCTCCCTCAGATCCTGTGGCCGGACGACGAGCTGCGAGAAGAGGATCTCGACACCTTCGCGAGCTACCTGGGTGAGGGGACGAGCACGATCGTCTCCTCCGCAGCGCTGGGCGGACAGAGCGCCGCGCACGCCACCGTCGGCGGGCACGACCTCCTGGTCACCGACAGCGGCCTGTCGCAGACTCTTTCCCAGGTCGCCGCGGAGGCCGACTCCGTCGATCGTCAACGGCTCCTGGCCGAAGCCGCCGCGCTCCTGACACTGGCTGAGAGCCGCGTCGCGGGTGCCCCGTTGCTGATCGGGCTCGACCGCGACGAGAACCGCAATGCGGACGCGCTGCGCGACGCGATCTCCACGGCCGATTCGATCGGATTCGAACTCTCGGCACTGCGCGCCACCCCGCCCGCATCGGCCGCGCTCACATCGGAAGCCGATCCCGCGCGTGCGGCAGCGGTGACGACCCTCTTGGCCGACGAGGGAACGCTCACCGCCTTCTCGTCGATCCTCGCTGACCCGCAGGTACTGCTGAGCCCTGAACGCATCAGGATCCTCCGGACGCTGTCCGTCGGATCGTCGGCGAAGGCTTTCGCGAAGAAGGTCGAAGAGCACCAGAAGCGCACCTCGGAGACGCTCGCCGCCGTGAGCATCCCCCCGTCGAGCACGATCCAACTGCTCACCGCAAACGCTGATCTGCCGATCGCCGTGCGCAACGACCTGCCGTGGCCGGTGACGGTGCAGTTGTTCGTCTCCCCCACCGACCCTCGACTCGAGGTGAAGCCGGTGACGGAGACGGTCGTCGAGGCGAACTCCACCAAGCGCGTCAAGGTCCCGGTGTCCGCACGGGTCGGCAGCGGCGAGGTCGACCTGCGCCTCAGCCTCTACAGCCCCACCGGCGTGCAGATCCAGGATCAGCAGAAGATCAGGGTAGCTGTACGAGCGGAGTGGGAGACCATCGGCCTCATCGTCTTCGGGGGCCTCGCCGCACTCCTCATCGTGCTCGGCGTGATCCGCACCGTCCGCCGCAAGCGCCGCGAGGCCGCCGAGGAGGCGGCTGTGGAAGCAGAGATCGAGTCATTGGAAGAGGACGCCGTGAACGCCCGACCGGATGGGACACCGAGCAACGGCACGTCATCGGCCCACGACACGTCCTCGACCCCGGATACGAATGAGTAGCCTCGGCCGGGCGAGCGCCATCATCGGCGCCGGCACCCTCGTCTCACGCGTCACCGGGCTCCTGCGCAGCATCGTCCTCGTCGCGGTCATTGGCGCTGTCGGCTCGGGTCCGGCCGACGCCTTCGCTTTCGCGAACACACTTCCGAACAGCGTGTTCTCCCTCATCTCCGTCGGGATCCTCACGGCGGTCATCGTCCCGCAGATCGTCAAAGCCACGGCGGATGCGGATGGCGGGAACGCCTTCATCTCGAAGCTCTTCACCCTGGGCACGGTCGTCCTCGTCGCGGTGACAGCCATCGCGACGGCCGCGGCACCGTGGCTGGTGGCGATCGTGGCCGGCACGGCGCCCCCTTCCGTCCAGGCGATGGCGACAGCGCTCGCGTACTGGTGTCTCCCGCAGATCCTCTTCTACGGCCTGTACGCACTTCTCGGCGAGGCACTCAATGCCCGTCGCATCTTCGGTCCGTTCACGTGGGCCCCCGTCATCAACAACATCGTCTCGATCATCGGGTTCGTTCTCATCGGCGCTCTCTTCGCGCCCGTTCCGACCAGGGCGGCGGACTGGACGCCCGAGATGATCAACGCGCTCGGTGGAATCGCCACCGGTGGAATCGTGCTCCAGGCCGTTGTGCTGCTGCTGTTCTGGCGACGAACGGGCCTCTCACTCAAGCCGGATTTCCAGTGGCGCGGTGTCGGCCTCGGCAACGTCGGGCGTCTGGCTGGATGGACGTTCCTCATGGCCTTCGCGAGCCTCGCAGCGGGGATCGTGCAAGGGCGGATCGTGGCCGCGGCATCTGGCGTAGGCTCTTCCGCGGCCGTGACGGGGAACGCGTGGCTGATCTTCATGCTCCCGTACTCCATCATCGTCCTGTCCATCGGTACGCCGTACTTCACGCAGATCAGCGAGCACGCAGCCGCAGCGCGCCATGACGAGGTGCGCGCTGACATCTCCCGCAGCATCCGCACGCTGCTCTTCTTCATCGTCGCTGCGGTCGCGGCGGTGGCTGCCGCAGCGATCCCCGCGTCCCGCGTGTTCACGAAGACCGCCGGCGATGCACAGGCTGCTGCCCTCGTGCTGTTGTGCTATCTGATCGGGCTCATCCCGCTCACGATCCTCTTCATCGTCCAGCGGACGTTCTACGCGTACGACGACACACGTACGCCGTTCTGGTTCACCATCTTCCAGTGCGCCCTCATCGTCGGGACCGCCCTCGCCGCATGGGCCTTCCTGCAGGCGGGCGCCCTGCAGCTCACCGAGCTCGCCGCGGCTGTGGCGCTCGGGCAATCGATCGCCAGCACTCTGCAGACGATCGTCGCCACGTGGTTGCTTCACAAGAAGATCGGCGGACTCCACGTCGGATCGTGGGTGCTCTCCATCCTGCGGTTCTCGGTCGCCGGCGTCCCCGCAGGCCTCGCGGGATGGGGCACCTTCCTGCTCCTCGGAGGAACGACGGGCTGGGCCACGTCGAGCGTCATCTCAGGAACTCTCGCAACCGCGATCATCGGCCTCGTCGTGGTGGTCGTCTACGTCGCGATCCTCGCCGTGATGCGCGCCCCCGAGCTCAAGGCCGGCACTGCTCTCGTCCGCCGGTTCCTCCCCGGGCGCTGATCCACCCACCCAGACCGCTCCGCGGCCTGCGCCCCACCCTGCGCAGGGAATGCCTCGCAGTTACCATGGGTTGAAGCATTCGAAGGTCATTCGACTGCAGTTTCTAAGACGGAGATCACATGCGTCAGGTCATCATCATCGGCTCCGGCCCCGCCGGATTCACGGCTGCCATCTACGCGGCCAGGGCGAACCTCAAGCCGCTGCTCATCGCGAGCTCCGTCGAGGTCGGCGGAGAGCTGATGAACACCA
Source organism: Microbacterium sp. H6 (assembly GCF_003314775.1). Lineage (NCBI taxonomy): Bacteria > Bacillati > Actinomycetota > Actinomycetes > Micrococcales > Microbacteriaceae > Microbacterium > Microbacterium sp. H6. The sequence continues at coordinate 19,802 of NZ_QOAY01000094.1, forward strand.
CCGAGGTCGAGAACTACCCCGGCTTCCCCGAAGGGATCCAGGGACCTGAGCTCATGGCCAAGTTCCAGGAGCAGGCGGAGAAGTTCGGCACCGAGGTCGTCTACGACGATGTCACCGAACTCCAGCTCGAGGGGCCCGTCAAGAAGGTCATCCTCGGCAGCGGTGCGGAGCACGAGACGCAGTCCCTCATCTACGCGACCGGCTCGGCGTACCGCAAGCTCGACATCGCCGGCGAAGAGCGCCTCTCCGGCTACGGCGTCTCCTGGTGCGCCACGTGCGACGGATTCTTCTTCCGCGAGAAGACGATCGCCGTCGTCGGCGGTGGCGACTCCGCCATGGAAGAGGCCACGTTCCTCACCCGCTTCGCAGACAAGGTCTACGTGATCCACCGCAAGGACACCCTGCGGGCCTCGAAGATCATGCAGGAGCGCGCCTTCGCGAACGAGAAGATCGAGTTCGTGTGGAACAGCGAGGTCGCCGAGGTCCTCGGAGGCGACTCCGTGACCGGTGTGCAGCTGCGTTCCACGGTCGACGGCACGCTCAGCGACCTCCCGCTCGACGGGCTCTTCATCGCGATCGGCAACGACCCGCGCACGCACCTCGTGCACGACAAGCTCGAGCTCACGCCGGAAGGCACCATCTGGGTCGACGGCCGCTCGTCGAAGACGTCGGTTCCGGGAGTCTTCGCTGCCGGTGACGTGATCGACCCCACCTACCGTCAGGCCATCACGGCGGCCGGCTCCGGCACGGTCGCTGCTCTCGACGCGGAGCACTTCCTGGCCGACCTCGAAGACCCTTCCGTGGAGGTTCCGGCCGCCGAGGCCGCGGAGATCCTCACCGCCACCGCGTAGGGGCGGGAACACTTTTCCCTCGCCCGCTGTTGTAGCAGGCGAACCTCGAATCAAGGAGAACTCTGATGAGTGCAAAGGCTACGAGCCAGGCGACCTGGGAGCAGGACGTTCTGCAGGCCGACGGTCCCGTGCTGGTGGACTTCTGGGCCGAGTGGTGTGGTCCGTGTCGTATGGTCGCACCGGTCCTGGACGAGATCCAGGCGGACAACCCCGACAAGATCACCATCCTCAAGCTCAACGTCGACGAGAACCCTGAGCTGGCGATGAAGTACCAGATCACGTCGATCCCGGCGATGAAGGTCTTCCACGGCGGTGAGGTCAAGACGACCATCATCGGCGCGAAGCCCAAGTTCGCGCTGGAGAAGGACCTGGCCGCGTTCATCGGCTGAGTCCCCCGAGACGAAGGGCCGCACCTCCCGGGGAGGTACGGCCCTTTCTCGTGTCCGCCCCGAGTCGTCCCGCGGACCGCTCTGGTCAGTCTTTGTCGTACACGGAGACCGACGGCAGCCCGCGAGCAGCACGTGCACGGTCGACGAGGAGCTGAACCACCGCGGTCTTCCCCGCGTTGTACGACTCGTCTCCCCTGCGCGAGGCGTCAACCGCAGCGTGCTTCGCCCGCTCGTAGAGCCGGGCATCCTCCGGATTCTGCAACAGCCAGTCGCGAAGGATGCGCTGGTTCACCTGATCCCAATCGGCGGCTTCGAAGAAGTGGGCGATTCGCGTGCGTACACCGTTCTCTTCGATGATCATCACCCGATGGCTTCGCACACTGCTCCCGACCGCCCATCCTGCGGCCTCGAGCCCAGGTCGATGCAGCTCGAGGTCTTCGTCATCGGCGATGCGCACCGCGACGTCGATGATCGGCTTCGCGCTCATCCCGGGGATCGCCGTGGATCCGACGTGTTCGACGAGCCAGTCCGGATTCCCATGCCTGCGCAGTTCCGCCGCGACATGTACGAAGGTCTCCGACCACGTCGGGTCGTGCGGAACGAGCACGACCTCCACGTCAGGAGGCGTCGGCGACGGTCGGGTCCCAGCGGCGATGGCGCTGCTTCTCGTCGAGGAGGCCCCAGACGGCCGATGTGAGCTCCGGGTACTCCAGGGCGATCTGCCGCAGCACCCGGTAGTGCCTGGCCGCATTGGGGCGCACACCGTCGTTCGCATTGATGTTGTCGGCGCGCAGCAGGTAGACGACGAGTTCGTCGACGCTCGGGAGCTCCTCCATGAACTCCCACGGATCCTCTCCGCCGAGAAGCCGCTCCTGGATGAGGACCGCGAGTTCGTCCGACGCTTCGGCGCGCAACACCTCCAGGCTGGCGCGGCGCTGTACGGACTCGGTCATACTCCCAGCCTACGTCGGCTGCGGACCCCGCCGGCGCTCCACCTTCATGTTCTCCGTCATGTCCTCGAGCTCCTTGCCCTTGGTCTCCGGCACCTTGAAGAACACGAAGAAGAACGACAGGAGCGCGAAGAACGCGTAGAACCCGTAGGCGAACGTGAGGCCGATCTCGGCGAAGGCCGGGAAGGTGGTGGAGATGAAGAAGTTGGCGACCCACTGTGCCGCTGCGGCCACCGCGAGGGCTCCGGCTCTGATGGAGTTCGGGAAGATCTCGCCGAGCAGAACCCAGACCAGCGGCCCCCAGCTCGCACCGAAGAACACCACGAATCCGTTCGCACAGACCAGGGCGATCGTGGCCCACGGGTCGGGGAGCGTCGCCGTCCCCTGCGCATCCAGTGTGCCGAACGAGAAGGCCACTGCCATGAGGCCGAGCGTCACGGTCATGCCGACCGAGCCCACCAGCAGCATGATCCGGCGACCGACCTTGTCGACGAGCAGGATCGCCACGATCGTGACCACGATGTTCGTGACCGAGGTGATGACGGAGGTCAGGAGAGCACTGGACTCATCGAAGCCCACCGACTGCCAGAGCGTCGTCGAGTAGTAGAAGATGACGTTGATACCGACGAACTGCTGGAAAACGGACAGCAGGATGCCGATCCAGACGATGGGCTTCAGCCCCAGGCGATTACCACGCAGATCACGCAACGATTCCGAGCGCTCCGTGTTGATCGTGCCGGTGATCTCCTCGATCTTGCCCTGGACATCGACCGTGCCGGTGACGGTCTCCAGCACGTCTGCCGCCCGTTTCAGCTCGCCCTTGCGCACCAGATAGCGCGGAGATTCCGGGAGTCGCAGCGAGACCAGTCCGTAGACCAGCGCAGGGATCGCGGCGACCATGAACATCCAGCGCCAGGCGGTGAGTCCCCACAGCGGCTGGTCCGCCGCGCCGGCGATGCCTGCGAGCAGCGCATCGGAGAGCAGCGCGGCGAAGATACCGGTGACGATCGCCAGCTGCTGCAGCGAGCCCAGGCGACCTCTGATCGCTGCGGGTGACACCTCGGCGATGTACGCCGGCGCGATCACGGAGGCGGCTCCGACACCCAGTCCCCCGATCACCCGCCAGATGATGAGGTCGACGACGCTGAAGGCGAGACCGGATCCGATCGCCGAGATGAAGAACATGGTGGCTGCGACCACCATCACGGGGATGCGTCCGTACTTGTTGGAGACGGGGCCGGCGAACCAGGCGCCCACGGCACATCCGATGAGGGCTGACGACACGGCGAAGCCCTTGAGCGCAGTACCGAGGTCGAATCCGGACACATCGCCCGCGAGCGCGTCGACCGCGCCGTTGATCACAGCCGTGTCGAATCCGAAGAGGAATCCACCTAACGCGGCGGCGATGCTGACCGCGATCACACGGCGTTTGATGGCTGCTGGACCGGCTGTTCTTGACATGACATCCCCCTCGTCGTCACGATGACGCGAGTCTAGGCTAGCGCTGCCGCTGGCGGGACCTCACTTCGACGAGCCGTAACCGCCTTCTCCGAGCTCCTCGAGAATCCGATTGAGATCCTGGATGGAAGCGAAATCGATAGTGACCTGCCCTTTTCGCGCTCCCAGTGCGATCTTCACACGCGTGTTGAGACGGTCGCCGAGCTTGCCGGCCACCTCATCCAGATACGCGCGTCGCGCACCCGGGGTCGGCTTCGCGGACGACCCGGCACGGGGCTGTGCCTTCGCCGCTTCCTCCGTCGCGCGCACCGAGAGGTCTTCATTCACGACCTTGTCCGCAAGGCGCTGCATCGACTCCGGTGTCTCGAGACTCAGGATCGCTCGCGCGTGCCCGGCAGTGAGCACTCCGGCAGCCACCCGCTGCTGCACCGGGACGGGGAGCTTCAGCAGTCGAATCGTGTTGCTGATCTGCGGGCGGGAACGGCCGATGCGCGTGGCCAGTTCCTCCTGGGTGATTCCGAAGTCGTCGAGCAGCTGCTGGTATGCAGAGGCCTCTTCGAGCGGGTTCAGCTCTGAACGGTGGAGGTTCTCCAGCAGGGCGTCGCGCAGCAGATCCTCGTCTGCGGTGTCACGGACGATCGCGGGGATGACGTCGAGGCCGGCCTCGCGCGCGGCGCGCGTGCGGCGCTCCCCCATGATGAGCTCGTACTCGCCATCGGCGTTCTTTCGAACCACGACGGGCTGCAGCACCCCGAACTCGCGGACGCTGTGCACCAGCTCTGCGAGATCCTCGGGGTCGAAGTGCGTCCGAGGCTGACGCGGATTCGCGACGATGCTGTTCGGGTCGACCTGGACCAGATGAATGCCGGGGACATTCTCGAGCTCCGGCGCCTCGGCATCGGCCACGGGAGCCGCCTCGGTGCTCGTCTGTCGCAGGCTCGCGCCCGGGAAGAAGACATCGACGGGACGTTCCGACTGATCCGCCGTGGGGATGAGGGCACCGATGCCCCGGCCCAGTCCAGTGCGCTTCGCCATCATTTCTCCTTGCTCTGCGTCGCTCTGCGCGACGCGATCTCAACAGCGGCCTCACGGTATGCGATCGCGCCGGCGGATTGGGCGTCGTAGGCGATCACGGTCTGGCCGAAACTCGGGGCCTCGGATACCCGTACGGATCGAGGGATCACGGTCTCCAGCACCTGCTCGGGGAAATGCGTCCGCACTTCCTCCGCGACCTGTTGTGCCAGACGGGTACGCCCATCAAACATCGTCAGCAGGATCGTCGAGAGGTGGAGCACCGGGTTCAGGTGCTTCTGGATCATCTGAATGCTGCCGAGCAGTTGGCTCAATCCTTCCAGTGCGTAGTACTCGCACTGGATGGGGATGAAAACCTCTGTCGCGGCGGTGAAGGCGTTGATCGTGAGCAGGCCCAGGGAGGGTGGGCAGTCGATGATGACGAAGTCCATCGGGTGCTCTGCGAGGTACACGTCGAGCGCGCGACGAAGACGATGCTCTCGAGCGACCTGCGCGACCAGCTCGATCTCCGCCCCCGCGAGGTGGATCGTGCTCGGTGCGCAGAAGAGGTTGGGATCCTCCGGGCTCTGCTGCACGATGTCTGCCAGCGGAAGCTCGTCGATCAGCACGTCGTAGACACTGGAGACCTCAGCACTGTGGGGTACTCCCAGGGCTGTGGATGCGTTTCCCTGCGGGTCGAGGTCGATGACCAGCACCTTCCCGCCCATCCCCGCCAGTGCGGAAGCGATGTTCACGGCGGTGGTGGTCTTTCCCACGCCACCCTTCTGGTTCGACACCGTGAGAACGCGGGTTTCGCCGGTGAACTCCACGGCAACCCCTTCGAGTGCGCGCCTGCGGGCGGAGAGGTCAGCGAGTTCCCGCGCAAGCGGCGTGTCCATCCCGAACGATTCGCTCGAGGATGTCTTCTCGGATGGTTTCACGTGAAACATCCACTCCTTTCGGGGCCGCGTTCCACTCTAATCGCAAGCAGAGACGTTCGATGACGAGAGCACTGTCGCAGCTCGAGCGAAGCACGTCGGGGTCCTCGTTCCCGCGGCCAGTCTCCGCCAGACCGGCTTCTCGCGCTCCGCTCCCCGCATCGCTTGGCGGATGTTTCACGTGAAACAGTGCGCACTGTGGCGATGATGACGACAGCTAGCCTGCCGGGCTGCCCTCTCCCGGTGCTGGCGGGTACAGCGCACCCCACTTGCAGGAGTCTCCACAGTAGACGGAGTGTGCCGGGGCCGTCAGATGGAATCGCCGACAGAGTGACGAGCTTCGCTGCGCTCGGCACCGCCACGCCGGTCATGTTTCGGTGTCACCACCCACTGACCCAGACGGGGGTGGTCCTCACGCCTCTGGCCGGCCACGGCGAGGAACTCCCCCCTGCGCTGCGCCACGCATGTGGTTTCAGACGTCCCTGTGTCGGCAGAGCCGGCGGGCGCCGTCCGACTCGCAGCACCAACAACTTCTATCCCCCGGGTGCCTGTGACACTCCGTCTATCCTCAGGCGCTTCCGGCGCACGTCGAGATCTGTTCTCTACTGCACAGAGGATGACTCAGCCCACTCTCTTCGACCAAAGGGCCGTCACACGCGGTCTGGTCTGGATGTTTCACGTGAAACACCGTCGACCGGCGAAACCACGAAGCCGTCGTATGCCATCCGCCGGGCAGCAACCAGGAGCTTCTCACCGCCGGCTGCCTGCGACACTCCGTCTGTTGTCAGGGACCGGACGCGCGACAGAGGATGACTCAGCCCACTCTCCTCGACCAGAGGGCCGGCATAGGTGGTCCGGTCTGCATGTTTCACGTGAAACACCGTCGAGAGGCAAGACCATGAAGCCGTCGTAGGCCATCCACCGAGCAGCCACCAGGAGCTTCTCACCGCCGGCTGCCTGCGACACTCCGTCTAGTCTCAGGGACTTGGGCGCGCGACAGATCTGTTCTCTACCGCGCAGAGCAAGCCCCCTCTTCGACGGAGAGGGCTTCATCAGCGGTCCGATCTGCATGTTTCACGTGAAACACGGTAGAAGAGCAACATTATGAAGCCGCCACCCTTCGATGTCGGGATTCACTTGAACCTAGTCCGGACGATTCCCGGCCACCGAGCTCTCACGTGGACCGCCCCATCATGCGGGGTTAGCGCAACCCGAACGCCCCGGGTCTATGCCAGGGCTTCACGTCAGGGGTGTTGTGCCTCGAATGTCGCGCCACGGATGTCACGGGGCTACACGCCAAATGTCCGAGTCGACAACTCTCCTCCCAGGACGCCGCGCGCCCGGAACTCCCCCTCTTTGGCGTACCCGTTTCACGTGAAACACCGCGTACGCGGACGGCACCAGAGCCATCACGACGCAGCGCACGAGCATGCCTGGCTAGTGGTGCTCACGAGACGTAGTGCGCAACCATTCGAGCGACATGATGCCGATGGCGATGGCGATGGCGATGGCGATGGCGATGTGTCCTAACTGGGGAGCTGCGGCGATAGGGCCTCCCCTCCCGGCGAACATCGCGCTGCGTGCGGCGCGCGACTCCGCTTTCAGATGGGCAGTAGGTCTCGTCGAGATCGTGATAGCCCTGGTTGGTCGCGCGCGGAGCGAGGCATTACGGGCGCCAACGCACGGAGACGGTGGATGCCCGAGCGATGAGACCCTGCCGATGAACACGAAGGCGGATGTTTCACGTGAAACATCCGCCTTCGATGAAGACGTGACTAGCGGACGCGCGCGCGAATCACCCGAGTCGTCTCGGGGATGACTCCCTCACCCAGCACCTCGACGCGAACGTCCGAGAGGCGGAACTTCTTGATCTGCTTCTGTGCGGCATCGATCTCGTTCGCTGCATTCATGCCTTTGAGCAGAGTGAGCTCGCCACCGTCACGAACCAGCGGTGCGGTCAGCGGAATCAAGGTACGGAGCGCACTCACCGCACGAGCAGTGACCACATCGAAGCCCTCCGGAGGACGTACGTCCTCCGCGCGAGCTCGCAGCACCACGACGTTGGACAGATCCAGCGCCTCCACCTGCTCGTTGAGCCAGATGACCCGTCGTTCCATCGGCTCGATCAGCGTCCACTGCACATCAGGACGCGCGATCGCGAGCACGAGCCCCGGTAGGCCCGCCCCCGAACCGATATCCGCCACCGAACCGTGGAACAGCGGAGCGGCGATCGCACTGTTGAGGATGTGTCTCGTCCACAGGCGCGGGAGCTCGAGGGGACCGATGAGGCCGCGCTCCTCCCCCTCGCGGGAAAGAGCAGCCGTGAAGGCACGCGCCACGTCGATACGATCCCCGAAGAGGCTGGCAGCGGAGGAGGGCTCCTGCTCGAGATCACTCATGAGCGTCCCCGTTCGACCGATGTTTCACGTGAAACGTCAGCGTCGGCGCAGGACCGTGTGACGGTCAGCACCCTCGCCGTAGGACTCGGAGACCAGGCCCCGCTCGGCGGCGATGTCATGGACGAGCTTGCGCTCATAGCTCGACATCGAGGGCAGAGATGCCTGGGAGGAACCCTCGTCGAGTTTGGCAGCCGCGGCGTCGACCAGGGTCTCCAGCTGGCGACGACGCGTGTCGCGCGAGCCTGCGATGTCGAGGATCAGTCTTGAGAAGGAACCGGTCTTGCTCTGCACCGCGAGACGAGTCAGCTCCTGCAGAGCCTGTACGGTGTCCGGAGCGGAGAGCAACGCCAGCGCATCGCCCTCAGCCTCGACGGAGACGTATGCCCGACCCTGCCGCACATCCAGGTTCAGATCACCATCGATGTCCGCGATGTCGAGAAGCTCCTCGAGGTAGTCCGCCGCGACGTCTCCCTCGTTCTCGAGCTGGGCCACAGTCGGCTCGGTGTTGTCGGTCATGGTCTCGCTCATGAACCGCTCCCCTTCTTCTTCGCACGCTTCTTTCCGACCGGCTGCTGACGCTTCGGTGCTTCTGCCTTCGCCTTCTCGGCCTCTTCGAGCAGACGCTGCTGCTCAGCCTCGTAGGCAGCCATCGGAACGACCTTGCCGGAGGAATCGATCGCCTTGCCCTTGCGTGCAAGACGCTCCTCGCGTGCCTTGGCAGCTTCGGAACCGGGAGTGGGCATCTCGCGGATGACGAGGAACTGCTGACCCATGGTCCAGAGGTTCGAGATGAACCAGTACACGACGACGCCGAGCGGGAAGAAGACACCCGAGAAGATGAAGCCCAGCGGCAACACGTACAGCATGATCTTCTGCATCTGGTACGCCTGGCCGGTCTTGGCCTCGGGCGACAGGTTCTTGGAGATGATCTGCAGCTGCGTGAAGAACTGCGACCCGATCATGAGCACCACGAGCGTGACCAGGATGATGATGGCCGTCGTGTTCTGCGCATCGATCGCGTTACCCAGCGTCTCGTGCAGCGACGCCACACCGAACAGCTTCGCGTCGTAGAACTCCTTCGTCAGCTCCGGGCTGAGGAGACCGACACCACCGATGTTGTCTCGAGCGTGCTTGCTGACATCGCTCAGCACGCTGTAGAGCGAGAAGAAGATCGGCATCTGCACCAGAAGCGGCAGACAGCTCGACATCGGTGTCGTACCGTGCTTCTTGTACAGCGCCATGGTCTCGCGGCTCATGGCCTCACGAGAGAGTTGATCCTTCTTGCCGCGGTACTTCTCCTGAACTTTTCGCAGTTCAGGAGCGATTTCCATCATCTTGCGCTGGCTCTTGATCTGCTTGACGAACAGCGGAATGAGAGCAGCACGGACGACGATCACGAGCCCGACGATCGACAGCACCCAGGTGATGCCGGAGGCCGCGGGCAGACCGACAGCCGTCAGCAGCCAGTGCCAGGCAACGAGGATCAGCTCGACCACCCACTTGAGCGGCCACAGGATGGTGCCGATCAGATCGAAGCCACCCCCCGCCGGTTGAGGGCTGGGAGTCGCGCTGGCGAGCAGAAGGTCAAGACCCACCGATCAGTCCTTTCGGGAAGGGACGACGAAACCGTGTGCGGTCAGGTCGTAACGGAAGTGTTCGTGCGGACGGACGTCATCGACGCCGCCGGTGGTCCAGGGGTTGCAGCGGAGGATGCGCCATGCGGAGAGCGCCGCCCCCTTCACTGCGCCGTGCTGCTGCACCGCACCTACAGCGTAGGCGGAACAGCTGGGGTAGTACGCACAGACATCTCCATACATCGGCGAGATGACCTTGCGGTAGGCGGTGAGGAACCCCAGCACGAGATTCCGCGGGATCACCGGAATGCTCCGCACCAGGTCCTGCGCATGCAGATGTGCGGTCCCGACGGACGACGCCGGAAGGGCGGTCATGCCGACACCGCGGAAGCCGCCGGATCCAGGCGGAGGAGGCACCGATCGACATCGGCTCGGAGCTCCGCGTAAGAGGCGGTCGCAGACGCAGGAAGGGCACGGATGACGACATCCGTGCCCTCAGGAACCCGTGGAAGCGCCTCCGCGCACACGGCCTTGAGCCGACGACGCACGGAGTTGCGCACCACTGCGGTGCCCACCTGCTTGCTGATGATGAATCCGAACCTCGCGGCTCTGTTCTCGCCCGTGGTCAACACCGAGGTGATGACACGCGCCCCGCCACAACGGGATCCGCGACGAACGACCAGACGATAGTCGCTCCCGCGAGTCAGCCGATACGGGCGGGCGAGCACAGCGGACTACGCAGAGAGCTCGGTGCGGCCCTTCGCGCGGCGGGCGGCGAGGATGCCACGGCCGGCACGCGTACGCATGCGGGCGCGGAAGCCGTGCTTCTTGGCGCGACGACGGTTGTTGGGCTGGAAGGTGCGCTTGCTCATGGAATCACTCCGGGAATGCTGCCACCGGGTTCACTTCGACCGGAGACATGGGGTACTGCCAAAAATGGCATAAGTCAACCAAGTAAGGGTACGTCTTACCGGCGCACAGAGCAAATCTGGGCTCTCACAGAGCCGTCGCGCGGTACCGGGTGCACAGCCATTATCCACAACCTCCGGACCTCGCGTCGACGCAACACGCCCGCGTGATTCCAAGGGCAGGTTGCCGTTCACAGCCGGGATGACTACCGTGGCATCCTAAGTTATCCACAGGGGACACGGCACGTAGACCCCGCCTCGATCACCCGTCCGGAGCGTCATGTCCTCACCTGCCCAGCCCGATGTCCCCATCTGGACCACGGTGCAGGAGCTTCTGGTCGACGACGACCGGGTGACACCCCAACTGCAGGGCTTCCTCAGCCTGGCCGTTCCGGCCGGAGTGATGTCGGCCACGCTCTATCTCGAGGTTCCGAACGATCTCACGGCCGCGCAGATCAACAAGCGTCTGCGTCTCCCGATCATGGAGGCCCTCTCGCACATCGGCGAGGAGGTCACCTCCTACCGCGTCGTGGTCAACCACGAGCTCGCCGAGCAGCAGACCGCGCCGATCGCCGTCGGCGACTTCGGTCGTCAGGAGCAGACGCGCAGCGAATCCCCCATGGAGCCTGCGCCCACCCCGATGCGCCATGAGTCGCGCCTCAACCCGAAGTACACCTTCGACAACTTCGTGATCGGACAATCCAACCGCTTCGCCCACGCAGCCGCCGTCGCGGTCGCCGAAGCACCGGCCAAGGCGTACAACCCCCTCTTCATCTACGGCGACTCCGGACTGGGCAAGACCCACCTCCTCCACGCCATCGGCGATTACGCGCAGTCCCTCTACGCGGGGGTGAAGGTCAGATACGTCTCCAGCGAGGAGTTCACGAACGACTTCATCAACTCCATCGCCAACAACCGGGGTGCTGCCTTCCAGGCGCGATACCGGGAAGTCGACATCCTCCTCATCGACGACATCCAGTTCCTGCAGGGGCGGGCCGAGACCCAGGAAGCCTTCTTCCACACGTTCAACACCCTGCACGACCACAACAAGCAGGTGGTCATCACCAGTGACGTGGCTCCCAAGCTCCTCACCGGCTTCGAGGACAGGATGCGCAGCCGCTTCGAGTGGGGTCTCATCACCGACGTCCAGGCGCCCGACCTGGAGACCCGCATCGCCATTCTCCGCAAGAAGGCCCAGAGCGAGTCTCTGCACATCCCCGACGAGGTGCTCGAGTACATCGCCACGGTGGTGTCATCCAACATCCGCGAGCTGGAGGGGGCACTGATCCGCGTCTCCGCGTTCGCGAGCCTCAATCGATCGCCTCTCGACATCGCGCTCGCCCAGACCGTGCTGCGCGACATCATCGACACGGCGGAGGACAACATCATCTCGCCGACCGACATCATCACGGCGACCGCGCAGTACTTCAAGCTCACCGTCGACGACCTGTACGGGTCCAGCCGCTCGCAGCAGATCGCCACCGCTCGACAGATCGCCATGTACCTGTGCCGGGAACGAACGAACCTCTCCCTCCCCAAGATCGGGCAGCTGTTCGGCAACCGCGACCATACGACCGTCATGTACGCGTACAAGAAGATCAGCGAGCTCATGAAGGAGCGTCGCTCCATCTACAACCAGGTCACCGAGATCACGACCCAGCTGGGACGGCGCTGACACGCCGCGTCTCGGAAAAAGGGGAGGTCCGCACCTGATCGGGTGCGGACCTCCCCTTTTTGTCACCCGGACTGGGGTTCTGATCTCTCGATTGATACCTCTATGCACATGTGGATAACTTGTGGATGACCGTGGATTCGATCGGGACGAATGTGGGTCGATCACCCAAACCTGTGGATAACTCCGGGAGGGGCTTCGAGCACCTCACCCCCGCCAACCCGCGGATTCCTCAGGGTTTCCACAACTGACAACTGTGTAGTTCCCTACTCGCTCTTGCTATCCACCGACTTATCCACAGTATCCACAGCTGTTAACACCGTTAAGGAGTTAAGTCATTCAGGGCGCGATCCGATCACCAGACGGTGTGGAGAGCCGACCGTCGAATGACAGGAACCTCGGCGTAGGGATACGCCGGACTGTGGGGCTAGCATGGGAAGCCCTGCACCGGCAGGGCCGACGACAACGCGTCACAGTTCGACGACAAGGGAGCACCCGTGAGGTTTCAGGTCAACCGCGATGTCTTCAGCGAGGCTGTCTCGTTCGTCGTCAAGCTCCTGCCGCAGCGCAACCCACAGCCGATCCTCGCGGGAGTGCTGATCGAGGCGGACGGTTCCGGCCTCACGCTCTCGGCATTCGACTACGAGGCCTCCGCTCGAACCACCATCGAGGCCACGGTGGAGACCCCGGGCACGATCCTGGTCCACGGTCGACTTCTCTCGGACATCGCCAGCCGCCTCCCGAACGCTCCGATCGAGATCGCGGTCGAGGAAGACGGCGGCATCGCGGTGACCTGTGGCTCCGCGCGGTTCACCCTCGCCGCCATGCCGGTTGAGGAATACCCGTCCATCCCCGAGGTCACCGGCTCGTCGGGAGTCGTTCCCGCCGACGACTTCGGCACCGCCATCGCGCAGGTCGGATTCGCGGCTTCACGCGATGACGTCACGCCGGTGCTCACGGGTGTGCAGCTCGAGGTCTCCGGCCAGACCCTGAGTCTTGTCGCCACCGACCGCTACCGCGTCTCGCTCCGAGACGTGCCGTGGGACGGTGAAGCGGTCGAGGCCACCGCGCTGGTTCCCGCGCGCACGCTGCTGGAGGTCGGGAAGACCTTCGGACACGCCGGAACGATCCAGGTCGCGTTCTCCGGAGCCGGCGACCGCGAGATCATCGCGTTCACCGCAGGAAACAAGACCGTCACCTCGCTCCTGATCAAGGGCAACTTCCCGCCGGTGCGTCGTCTGTTCCCCGAGCAGACGGACCACTACGCGGTCGTGAACACCGCCGACCTGGTCGAAGCGGTCCGCCGCGTATCGCTCGTCCTCGATCGCGCCGCTCCGCTGCGTTTCACGTTCTCGAACGACAGCGTCACCATGGACGCCTCCGGCGGAGACCATGCGCGCGCTTCCGAGTCGGTCGACGCGATCCTCTCCGGCGGTGACGAGGTCACGCTCGGACTGAATCCGCAGTACCTGATCGAGGCTCTCGGCGCCGTGAAGAGCGAGTTCGTGCGCGTCACCTTCACATCGAGCGACAACGCCAACAAGCTCAGCCCGGTCCTCATCACGAGTCAGACCTCGGTCGATCAGGCCGGCCTCGACTCGTTCAAGTACCTGCTGCAGCCCAACCTCCTCCTGCGCTGACCCCGCTCGGCGAGAGCAGGGAGCTTAACGCCTCCCCATCCCCGAGATTCACCGACACTGAATCAGGTGTCGGACACCGAAGGTAGGCTGACTCCGTGATTGTGGAGCACCTGAGTCTGGTCGATTTCCGCAATTACGCGACCGCCGAACTCGCTCTCCACCGCGGTCCGAACGTCCTCGTGGGCAGGAACGGCCAGGGCAAGACGAACCTCGCCGAAGCGGTCGTGTTCCTGGCGACTCTGGGGTCCCATCGTGTCTCCTCGGACGCACCGATGGTCCGCGACGGACAGGAGTTCGCCGTCATCAGGGCTCGCCTCTCTCACGGGGAGCGCCGTGTCCTCGCCGAGGTGCAGGTCAACCGGCAGGGATCGAACAAGGCGCGCATCAACGGGTCGCCGTCGAAGCCGAACGAGCTCCCCCGGTATGCACACGTCGTGCTGTTCGCTCCGGAGGACCTGCAGATCGTGAGAGGCGATCCCTCGGCTCGTCGTCGGTTCACCGATCAGCTCCTCATCCAGCGCACTCCGAGACTCGCCGCCGTCCTCGCCGACTACGACCGTGTGCTCAAGCAACGGAACGCGCTCCTGAAGTCGGCCAGGGCCAGGGGAATCCGCGGCGAGGCGCTGAGCACTCTCGATGTGTGGGACGACAAGCTCGTCTCCCTCGGTTCGGAGATCATCACCGCTCGACAGCGGCTGGCCGTGGATCTGCAGCAGCCGGTCGCCGATGCGTACGAGGCGATCGCCGGGGCCGACCACCGCCCGCAGCTGGAATGGGCCCTCTCGGTCGGCGGAGGAGATCCCGAAGAGGGCGAAGATGCCGCGGACGGAGGAAACGCCGGATCATCGGTCGACCGGCTCGGAGATCCCGGGCACATCGCCGAGTTGTTCCGCGCCTCGCTCGCGGCGAAGCGGTCGAACGAACTCGACCGCGGACTCACCCTCACCGGTCCGCATCGCGATGACCTCGTGCTGCGTGTTCGCGACCTCCCTGTGAAGGGCTATGCATCGCATGGCGAGTCGTGGTCTGTGGCCCTCGCGCTGAGGCTGGCCTCGGCCGAGCTTTTGCGCAGCGAGTCCCCGGCCGGAGATCCCGTCCTCATCCTCGACGACGTCTTCGCGGAACTCGATGCCGATCGTCGACAGCGCCTCGCCGCCCTGACGGCAGGATACGAACAGGTGGTGGTGACGGCAGCGGTGGAGGAGGATATCCCCGAGGTGCTGCACGCGCACGTGGTGCGGATCAGCGCTGGAACGATCAGCGACGAGAGGGGGAAGGATGACTGACGCGGCATCGACTCCCCCGGTCTCCACTCCGCCGGCTGACGTCCCGGAGACGATCGGCACGTACCTGCGACTGCGCGGCCTGCAGCCGAGCTCGAAGAGCTGGAAGCGCAAACGGCGCATCACCACGGACGACGACAACGCTCCGTTCACGCCGGGGCGTGATCCCGGCCCGCTCGGCGCCGTGCTCGACAAGCTGAGTCGGGACTCGGGATGGCAGATCACCCTCGCCCGGGAAGACCTCGTTCGGCAGTGGGCCGACCTCGCTGGGGCCGACACCGCGAAGCACTCGGAGCCGGTGTCTCTGGAGCGCGGTCTGCTCACCGTCAAGTGCGATTCGACGGCGTGGGCGAAGAACCTGCAGTTCATGCGGGCGACGATCCTCACGGAGATCGGTCGACGGTATCCGGATGCGGGCGTGGAGAACCTTCGGTTCATCGGACCGGACGTCCCCTCGTGGAAATGGGGTCCCAGAGCCGTTCCAGGACGGGGCCCACGCGATACCTACGGGTAGGGCACCATCCGAGGGGGTCGAAACGCTCAGAGGCCCACACACGGCCGTTGAGCGGCATTTCTCGACGAAACTCCGCTAGAATGGGAGTTCGTGATATCGATGTGGAGAATGCCCTCTGATGACGCCTGAATCCCCTGCTGACGAGACGGAATCGAACACCGGGGGAACCCCCGCCCCTTCGACTGGCTCAGGGACCCAGACTCCACAGCCCGCACCCAAGGCGAAGCAGCCCGGAGAGTACGGCGCGGATTCGATCCAGATCCTCGAGGGCCTCGAGGCTGTGCGCAAGCGCCCCGGCATGTACATCGGGTCGACCGGTCCCCGAGGCCTGCACCACCTGGTCTACGAGATCGTCGACAACTCGGTCGATGAGGCGCTGGCCGGCTACGCCGACACGATCCTGGTGACGATGCTCGCTGACGGCGGCGTGCGCGTCGTCGACAACGGCCGAGGAATCCCGGTCGACCCGCACTCGTCGGACCCGAACAAGTCGACGGTCGAGGTCGTCCTCACGATCCTGCACGCCGGCGGAAAGTTCGGCGGCGGCGCGTACGCCGTCTCCGGTGGACTGCACGGCGTCGGCTCCTCCGTCGTGAACGCCCTTTCGACGCGGTTCGACGTGGAGGTCAAGCAGAAGGGCTTCGTCTGGCGGCACAGCTTCGCCGACGGCGGTGTCCCCCAGCAGAAGCTCGAGAAGGGCGAGGCGACCGACGAGACCGGGACGAGCATCACGTTCTGGCCAGACGCGGAGATCTTCCAGGAGACGACCGAGTTCGACTACGACACCCTCCGCACGCGGTTCCAGCAGATGGCGTTCCTCAACAAGGGGCTGCGCATCGAGCTGCGCGACGAGCGCGAGTCGTCGGCCTACGAGGTCGAGGAGGACGGCGCGACCGTCACCAAGCAGCCCGGCGATGTGTTCTTCTACGAGCGCGGTCTGGTGGACTACGTCGAGTACCTCAACAAGGTGCGCCACGCCGAAGTGGTCAACGACGAGATCATCGCCTTCGAGTCGGAGGACACCGAGCGCAAGATCTCGCTCGAGGTCGCGATGCAGTGGACGACCTCGTACACCGAGAACGTGTTCACCTATGCCAACACCATCAACACCCACGAGGGTGGAACGCACGAGGAAGGCTTCCGTGCGGCACTGACGACCCTGGTCAACAAATACGCGCGAGCGAACAACCTCCTCAAGGAGAAGGACGACAACCTCTCCGGCGACGACGTGCGCGAGGGACTGACCGCAGTCATCTCGATCAAGCTCGGCGAGCCCCAGTTCGAGGGGCAGACCAAGACGAAGCTCGGCAACACCGAGGCGAAGGCGTTCGTGCAGAAAGTGGTCGGCGATCAGCTCGGCGACTGGTTGGAGCGCAATCCGAACCAGGCGAAGAACATCATCCGCAAGGCGATCGATGCGGCCACGGCTCGTCTCGCCGCGCGGAAGGCCCGTGAGACGGCGCGTCGCAAGAGCGTCTTCGAGTCGGCGGCCATGCCGGACAAGCTCAAGGACTGCACGAGCAAGGATCCGTCGATCAGCGAGATCTTCCTCGTGGAGGGTGACTCGGCCGGTGGTTCCGCCGTGCAGGGTCGAGACCCTCACACCCAGGCGATCCTGGCCCTCCGAGGAAAGATCCTCAACGTGGAGCGCGCGCGTCTCGACAAGGCGCTCGGCAACAAGGAAGTCCAGGCGATGATCCAGGCCTTCGGCACCGGCATCGGCGAAGAGTTCGACATCGAGAAGGCGCGCTATCACAAGATCGTGCTGATGGCGGATGCCGACGTGGACGGTCAGCACATCACCACCCTGCTGCTGACGCTCCTCTTCCGCTACATGCGCGGGCTCATCGAGGCCGGTTTCGTGTACCTCGCCATGCCGCCGCTCTACCGGCTCAAGTGGTCGAACTCGGCTCACGAGTACGTGTTCAGCGACGCCGAGCGCGACGCCCTGCTGAAGCACGGCATCGAGAACGGCAAGCGCATCCCGAAGGATGCCGGCATCCAGCGCTACAAGGGTCTCGGTGAGATGAACCCGAAGGAGCTGTGGGAGACGACGATGGATCACACCACTCGCACCCTGCAGCAGATCACCATCGAAGACGCGGCCGCGGCCGACGAGATCTTCAGTGTGCTGATGGGCGAAGACGTCGAGTCCCGACGCAGCTTCATCCAGCGCAACGCCAAGGACGTCCGCTTCCTCGACATCTGATGCCCGCGGGCTCAGACCAGATGTGTGACAGAGAGATTGATTGATGACTGACGAAGAACGCACCGAGCCGGAACACGACCACGGCAAGATCGATCAGGTAGACCTGCAGTCGGAGATGCAGCGCAGCTACCTCGACTACGCCATGGCCGTCATCGTGGGGCGTGCGCTCCCCGATGTGCGCGACGGCCTCAAGCCGGTGCACCGGCGTGTCATCTACGGCATGTACGACGGCGGATTCCGTCCTGACAAGTCGTTCTCGAAGTGCGCCCGTGTGGTCGGCGAAGTCATGGGTCAGTACCACCCGCACGGTGACTCGGCGATCTACGACGCCCTCGTGCGACTGGTGCAGCCGTGGTCGCTGCGGTATCCGCTGGCCCTCGGGCAGGGCAACTTCGGCTCCCCCGGCAACATGGGTGCCGCGGCTCCGCGATACACCGAGACCAAGATGGCTCCGCTCGCGCTCGAGATGGTGCGCGACATCGAAGAAGACACCGTCGACTTCACCGACAACTACGACGGCCAGACGCAGGAGCCGACGGTCCTGCCCGCCCGTTTCCCGAACCTGCTCGTCAACGGCTCGGTCGGCATCGCGGTCGGAATGGCCACCAACATCCCGCCGCACAACCTGCGCGAGGTGTCCGACGCGGCGCTCTGGGCACTCGACAACCCCGGCATCTCCCGCGAGGAACTGCTCGAAGGCCTGATCCAACGCATCCCGGGCCCGGACTTCCCGACTGGCGCGCAGATCCTCGGCACCAAGGGCATCCACGAGGCTTACCGCACCGGCCGCGGCTCGATCACCATGCGCGCGGTCGTCAATGTGGAGGAGATCCAGGGTCGTACCTGCCTCGTCATCACCGAGCTGCCGTACCAGGTCAACCCGGACAACGTGGCGGTGAAGATCGGCGACCTCGCCCGTGACGGCAAGATCACCGGCATCGCCGACATCCGTGACGAGTCGTCGGACCGCACGGGTCAGCGCCTGGTCGTGGTGCTCAAGCGCGACGCGGTCGCCAAGGTCGTGCTGAACAACCTGTACAAGCACACGCAGCTGCAGGAGAACTTCGGCGCGAACATGCTCGCGATCGTCGACGGCGTCCCCCGGACGCTCGCGATCGACGGGTTCATCTCGAACTGGATCTCCCACCAGATCGACGTGATCGTGCGACGGACCGAGTTCCGCCTTCGCGAGGCCGAGAAGCGCATGCACATCCTGCGCGGGTACCTGAAGGCGCTCGATGCGCTCGACGAGGTCATCGCGCTGATCCGTCGTTCGCAGACAACAGCCGACGCCAACGAGGGCCTGCAGAAGCTTCTCGACATCGACGAGATCCAGGCCGATGCGATCCTGCAGATGCAGCTGCGCCGGCTCGCAGCCCTCGAGCGTCAGAAGATCATCGATCAGGCGAACGAGCTCGAGGCGCAGATCACCGACTACAAGGCGATCCTGGCCGACGAGGGCCGTCAGCGGACCATCATCCGGGAAGAGCTGACCGGCATCGTCGAGCGTTTCGGCGACGAGCGCCGCACCCACATCCTGCACGGCTTCGACGGCGACGTCTCGATGGAGGACCTCATCGCCGAAGAGGAGATGGTGGTCACCGTCACGCGCGAGGGCTACATCAAGCGCACGCGCAGCGACAACTACCGTTCGCAGCACCGCGGCGGCAAGGGCGTCAAGGGTGCCCAGCTGCGGGCGAACGACATCGTCGAGCACTTCTTCGTGACGACCACGCACCACTGGCTGCTGTTCTTCACCGACAAGGGTCGCGTCTATCGCGCGAAGACGTACGAGGTGCCGGAGGCCGGTCGCGACGCCAAGGGCATGCACGTGGCGAACCTGCTCGCCCTGCAGCCCGACGAGAACATCGCCCAGGTGCTCGACATTCGCGACTACCAGGTGGCGGACTATCTGGTGCTCGCGACGCGTGACGGACTGGTCAAGAAGACCCGTCTCGACAACTACGACACCAACCGTCAGGGCGGTGTCATCGCGATCCGTCTGAACGAGGAGGACGAGCTCGTCAGCGCGCTGCTCGTGAACGCCGAGGACGACATCCTCCTCATCAGCCGTCGAGGCATGTCGGTGCGCTTCGAGGCGACAGATGAAGCCCTGCGCCCGATGGGCCGGGCGACGGCCGGTGTCCGCGGAATGAAGTTCAAGATCGATGAGGACTGCCTGCTCTCGGCATCCGTCGCCGCGCCGGGGAAGTTCGTCTTCGTGGTCACCGACGGCGGCTATGCGAAGCGCACCGCGGTGGAGGAGTACCGGGTTCAGGGTCGCGGCGGAACGGGCATCAAGGTCGCCAAACTCAACGATGATCGGGGCACTCTCGCGGGTGGTCTGATCGTCTCCGAGGACGACGAGGTCTTGGTGGTTCTGTCCAGCGGCAAGGTGGTACGCTCTGCCGTGGCCGAGGTCCCCGCCAAGGGTCGAGACACCATGGGAGTGGTGTTCGCCCGTACGACGGAGGCCGACCGCATCCTCGCCATCGCCCGTAACGGTGAGCGCGGCCTCGCCGAAGAAGAGGCCGATGCGGAGGACGCAGAGACCCAGGCCCCCGAGACGACCCAGACCCCTGAGGATACAGACGCATGAGCACAGTGGCCGACAAGCTGGCGAAGAAGTCGACCCGCAAGACCAGCGGAAAGCAGGTACGCCTCCGACTGGTCTACGTGGACTTCTGGTCGGCCGTGAAGCTCTCGTTCCTCGGAGCCGTGGCCCTCGCGGTCGTCACGATGGTCTCGTTCTTCCTCATCTTCCTCGTGTTCCAGGCGACGGGGATCATGACGACGGCGGAGAGCTTCCTGCTCGGCATCACCGACAACACGTTCGTGCTGTCCGAGGTCGTGGGACTGCCGCAGGTGATGGCCTTCGCCGCCGTGGTGGCGATCCTGAACCTGATCGTCTTCACGGTGCTCGGCGCCGTGGTCGCCGGAATCTACAACCTCGCGGTGAAGGTGACCGGCGGACTGCTGGTCGGCTTCATGTCGAACTGATCCTCGGTACGGATCCACGAAGGGCGGGTGCTGCGGCACCCGCC
Organism: Microbacterium sp. H6; assembly: GCF_003314775.1. Classification (NCBI taxonomy): domain Bacteria; kingdom Bacillati; phylum Actinomycetota; class Actinomycetes; order Micrococcales; family Microbacteriaceae; genus Microbacterium; species Microbacterium sp. H6. Next base: position 40,642 of record NZ_QOAY01000094.1, read on the forward strand.
CTTCGTCGTTGCTCGGCGCGGGATCGCTAGACCACGCCGGTCGTACCGAGGAGGGTGCCGATGAGCCAGGTCGCCGCCAGTGCGAGTCCGCCGCCGACGACCAGCCGTATGGATGCGCGCATCGGAGCGGAGCCGCCGATCTTCGCCGACAGGGTTCCCGTCACCGCGAGCGCGAGAAGCACTGCGACGAACGTCACGGGCACGCGCCATTCCGGAGGGGGAAGGAGGATGGCCAGCAACGGCAGCAGTGCTCCGAGAGTGAACGCCACCGCGGAGGAGAGCGCCGCGTGCCACGGGTTCACGAGGTCATCCTGATCGATGCCCAGTTCCACTTCCAGATGGGCGGAGAGGGCGTCGTGCGCGGTGAGCTCCTCGGCCACCTGGCGCGCTGTCTCCGGCGAGAGCCCGCGGTCGCGATAGAGCTGGGTGAGTTCGTCGAGCTCCACGGCCGGCATCGTACGGAGCTCCTCGCGCTCCTTCGCGATCAGTGCCCTCTCACTGTCACGCTGACTGCTCACCGACACGTACTCGCCGAGGGCCATCGAGATCGCGCCTCCGACGAGGCCGGCGATTCCCGCTGTGAGAAGTGCGGCGTTGTCGGTCGTGGCGCCGGCCACCCCGACGACGAGTGAGGCGACCGAGACGATGCCGTCGTTCGCGCCGAGCACTCCTGCGCGCAGCCAGTTCAGCCGCTGACCGAGACCGGTGCCGTGCGGTTCCCTCTCATGCGTACTCATGCCCCCAGTGAAGCAGAACCGTCGTGGTCGAACCGCGACGATCACGGGAACTCTTACGGAAAACCCGAATCGGAGTGTCCGGTTGGCTCGCTGTCGTGGCCTCCCCCACCGCCGTACCTTGGAACCATGACCACTCAGACTGCGACCCCGGCTTCCGCAACAGCGGTGAAGCCGCCGTTGCGCATCTTCCTCACGATCCTGCATCTGGCAGGCGTCGGCGTCCTGGGCGGCGCCATCTTCGGCACGCTCGGAGGCCTCCTCGGTACCGGACTCGGACTCCTCTTCGTCGCCGGTATCGGTCTGGTCCTGCTCGTCGGCTTGGTCTATGCCCTCTACGGTCTCGGCTGGTTCGAGATCGCTCGGGTCGGGTCGCTGTACCGGACTCCGGTCGGCCCCCTGCGGCTGCAGCCACGCGACCGCCCCGGCTTCGTCGGATGGCTGCGCGCATTGGGCCGGCAGGCGATCGATGGACGCATGTGGCGCGCTGTCGCCAACTTCGCCATCTCCGCCGTGCTCGGGTGGGTCGTGCTTCGGCTGTTCTGGGGCCTGATCTGGTCGATCGTCGTCTCGTTCGCACCGCTCACCGGAGTCGACTCCGTGATGGGACCGTTCGGCGGCGGGGGCATTCCTGCCGAGTGGGCCCCGCTCATCGGGATCCTGGGCATCGCAGCCTGCGTCGTCGGGATCATCGGCCTCGCACTGCTGCATCGCACCCTGTCGCTCGCGATCGTCATCCGCAGCAGGGAGACGGAGCTCACCGAGCGTGTCCGCACCTCGACGGCCCAGCGCGAGGGGGCCGTGCGCGCCGCCGATGTCGAGCGCACCCGCATCGAGCGCGATCTGCACGACGGAGTCCAGCCCCGTCTCGTCTCCGTGGGGATGACGCTCGGGCTCGCTCAGCAGAAGATCGACAGCGATCCCGGTGCGGCGAAGGAACTCATCAACGAGGCTCACACCTCGACGAAGGCGGCCATCACCGAGCTGCGTCAGCTCGCACGCGGCATACATGCCTCCGTGCTGGACGACCGGGGGCTCGACGCCGCACTGTCGGCACTCGCGGGACGCTCCCACATCCCCGTGCACCTCGACGTGCGGATGGACGGTCGGTGCAGTCGCGAGGCCGAGGCCGCCGTGTACTTCTCGATCGCCGAGTCCCTGACCAACGCGGCGAAGCACTCCCGAGCCAGCGAGGCCCGTGTGGTCGTGCGGCTGCGTGACGGCAACACGCTGTGGGCGCGGGTCGAGGACAACGGCATCGGAGGAGCGCAGGTGCAGCCGGGCGGCGGCCTCGACGGCATCGCGAACCGCATCCTCGCCGCCGGCGGAACCTTCCGCCTCGACAGTCCGCAGGGCGGCCCGACCAGCCTGGAGGTGAGCGTCCCGTGCGCATCCTGATCTGCGAGGACTCGGTCCTGCTGCGCGAGGGCCTGGTCCGTCTGCTCGAAGACGCCGGTCACCAGGTGGTCGCCGCTCTTCCCGACATCGAGGGTCTCGACCAGGCCGTCGTCACGGAGGCACCCGATCTGTGCATCCTGGATGTGCGTCTCCCTCCGACCTTCACAGACGAGGGGATCCGGGCCGCTCTCGGTCTGCGGTCGACCCACCCGTCGCTCGCGATCCTCGTGCTCTCCCAGTACGTCGAGGAGCGTTACGCCTCCGACCTGATCGCGGCGCAGGGTGGCCCTCTCGGCTACCTGTTGAAGGATCGGGTCGCCGACGTCTCGGAGTTCCTCGCCTCCGTGCAGCGGATATCCGAGGGAGCCACCGTGCTCGACCCCGAGGTCGTCGCCCAGCTGCTGACACGGCGTAACCGTGATGATCGGATGCTGCGGCTCACCGAGCGCGAGCGCACCGTGCTCGCACTGATCGCCGAGGGCAAGTCGAATCAGGCGATCGCCGGACTGCTGTTCCTCTCCGAAGCCAGCGTCGAGAAGCACATCACCTCCATCTTCCAGAAACTGGGCTTCGAACAGGACGAGTCGGGCAACCGCCGTGTGCTCGCCGCCCTCGCCCACATCGAGAACACCGGTGGCACGACGCCGCCGACCGGCCAGACAGGAGTGGCACGATGACCACCGACAACAACGGGGACCAGGGCGGACACACCCCGCTCACCCCGCCACCCGCCTCCGTTCCGCAGTCTGACGCTCCGCACGCGGCTCCGACCCCTCCTCCCGCCGGCCGCTCGTCAGGTGCGACCGCGGTCATGGTCGTGACGGCGGTGGTCGGTGGGCTCGCACTTCTCGGCGCCGGCGGAACAGCAGCCGCGGCAGCCGTCGGCACCATCGCCACTTCGAACCGTGCCGACTCCGTGCAGAGCGTGGGTGTCGCCGGGCTGGAGAGCATCGACCTCTCCGCCGACGCCAGCAGCATGCGGGTCGAGTTCGGCGACGTCGACGAGGCCACACTCGCCATCACGAACGGACGCGGTACCCCGTGGAGATTCGAACGTGACGGCGACGAGCTGGTCGTGCGGAGCCCGCAGGGGGTCTTCGGATGGTGGATCGGCGGCTGGTTCGGTGAGGAGGAGGTCGCTGTGCTCACGCTCCCGGAGAGCCTTCGCGACGCGGGACTCGATGCCGACCTGAACCTCAATGCGGGCAGCCTCGATGTGGCCGGAGACTTCGGGATCCTCGATGTCAGTGTGAACGCGGGTGCTCTCGACATCCAAGGAGCCGCGAAAGAGCTCGACGTGCAGATGAGCGCCGGTCGTGCCGACATCCTGCTCGACGGCATCGCCCAGGCCGACCTCGGTGTCTCCGCGGGTGATCTCACCGTGGAGCTGACGGGAACGCCTCCCGCGCTGACATCCATCGACGTCAGTGCCGGCACCCTCGATCTGACCGTTCCCGACGTCGAGTACGCGATCTCCCAGGAGATCAGCGCGGGCACGCTGAACGCCGAAGTGGATGAGGCGTCGAGCTCGCGGAGGACGATCGACGTCTCCCTCTCGGCCGGCACCGCGACCATCCGACCGGGTCGCTGAAGACGATCGAGGGGGAGACACTCCCGGGCGCTCCCCCTCGATTCGGATTTTCCGTCTTTCTCCGGTAAAGTCTTGGAGGTTGACGGGGCTATAGCTCAGGCGGTTAGAGCGCTTCACTGATAATGAAGAGGTCCCAGGTTCAAGTCCTGGTAGCCCCACTCCTTAACTCAAGAAATCCCTCACGGGGCCTTAGCTCAGTTGGTAGAGCGCCTGCTTTGCAAGCAGGATGTCAGGAGTTCGAATCTCCTAGGCTCCACAAAGTAACCAAGAACCGCGAGAAATCAACGATCTGACCTCGCTGGAGCGGTACATCTCGTTACACTTCCCGTTACACTTGCCGCCATGCGTGATCTGACCGGCGGCTCTGTCTCGTTCACGACCCACAACGGCGAACCTCGATACGTCGCGCAAGTGTCGTACACCGACGATGACGGCCGCCGTCGATTCATCCGTGGCGTGGGCATGACCGAACGTGATGCGATCCGACGACGCCAGCAGAACATCGCCAAACGTCTCGCCTCCCCGCCCGTGCGCGACTCCGCTCCCGCGCTGACCGTGCGTGACGTGTTCACCCGCTGGATCGACTCGTACGGCCCGAACGACATTTCCACCGAAGTGCGACGCAAACACCGCCGTCAGGGGGAGTTGCACATCCTGCCGTTCCTCGCTGACGTGCCGATCGCTGACCTTGACCGCGAACGTGTGCAACGCTTCCTGTCGCATGACATCGCTGCGCTGCCGGACGGCGCGTGGCGCAACACGTACAAGGTCGTGAAGACGATGCTCACGTGGGCGACGAACAACGACCTCATCGCACGCAATCCGATCACCGGCGTGAAGCAACGCACGTACAAGGCCGCCGTGCATGACGACGACATCCAGCTGATCGACAAACGAACGACCATCGCGCTCGATCTGCTCCGTTGGCTGAAGGACGAACAGCACAAGCACTACGTGTTGATCCTGTTCATGTTCCTCGGCCTGCGTCGATCCGAACTGTTGGGCCTGACGTGGAACTGCATCGATGATGACGACACCGACGTGGGGGCGCGTATTCATGTGCGTCAGCAGTTGTCGCGTGCGAAGGGGCAGGGGTGGTTCATCGATCCCCGCACGAAGAACAACAAGTCCCGCATCGTGTACATGCCACACGAATGGTGGGTCGACTTGACGTGGCACAAGATGACCACGTACCCCGACATCGGGGACTGGCGCGATGACCTTGTGTTCCGCCGCGACGATGGCATGCACATCAACTACACCGACGTGCAGAAAATCTGGGACGACGTGCTCGATGCGTACTTCGCTGCCCGCGAGACGAAACCCGAAAAATGGCGTCTGCACTACAACCGTCATTTGACTGCGTCGATGATGTTCCGTGCCGGCCAGAACTTGCAATACGTGCAGGAACTCCTCGGCCATTCCGATGCGACGATGACGCTCTACTACACGCATTTCTCCGCACAGGCGAAGAAGGATGCGATCACCGCGTACGGCGACGCGCTCGAAAAGGGCGATTGGGGACGACTCGCGAAGATCAACGAGGCAAATCCCGTCAGCGAATGATCGTCGTCAAAAAGTCGTGTTTCGTCTCCGCGAAAGTCGCGTTTCGCTCCTGACGCTCTGCTGATCGAAAACATGCGCTTCTACCGCACCTTTTGCCCGATCCGACTTTCACCTCTCCGTCCCCGCCTGATCTGACTTTCCCTTTTCCCAATCCATCTTCATATATATTGTCAAGAAGTCGCGACCCGCTCGCTGCGCTCGCGCTCCGCGCCTTTGCGTTATTGCGCTGACACATAGCTGCGGAATGTGCCGTCACATCTCCCGCGTCTCGCTGTGCTCCGCCCCGACGCGCTCCCGCTGACGCTCCCGCGCTGCCGTGACGTGCTCGCGTCCGCGCACCGACGTGACGCACAACCTTGCGACGTGTCACACAAACCGCGCCGCCGCGCCGCCCTGCTTTCGTGCCCGTGCGCCTTCGTGTCCATACCCCCGTGGATCGTCACTGCTCGCGATCTGGCGTCGTTTCATCTGTCCGACGTATGTCCGTCGTGTTCTGCTCCGTGCCGCTGTCTGGCGCGTTTCAGCGTTCGCCGCAACCGATCTGCTCCCGCGACCACCGCCGACGCCTCCATGCCCTCGAACGCCGCTTCGTATCCGATGCGTGCCAACCGTGCCGCCTCCTCCAACTCCGCCTGCTGCACCGTGCTCGACCCCGTGCCCGCGAACCGTGACCGCTGTGCCCGCAACTCTCCGAACGTCAACGCCGCGAACGACCATCCCTTGCTCTTCGTCAGCATCTGCCCTGCGTAACCGTGCGTCCTGTGCATCCGTCCGTCGCACACTCGCTTGCCCGCGCATCCTCTGCGATTGCACACGAGATTCTGCGCGTGTTTGTCCAACCGTTCATAGAACGCTGCGACCTGCTCCGACAATGCCCCGCGATCACCGCTCTGATGCTTCGCTGTGTATGCGACGACCTTGCTCATGTACCGAACGACGCTCCCGCGATCATCCCCGCCGACGCTCTGAATGTTCATCTGCCGACCCCATGCGATCCCCTGCGACTGCACCGCCCGTAACGCCTTCAACTCGCCCCACGCGTCCGATGAACTCACCCACTGCGGCACACGAACGATCCCGTGGAAGTGAATCGCCCCCCGTCTCTGCCACTCCCGTACGAACACCCACTCCGCATCCGGCAAACGACGTGCCAGCGCATCCGTTGTCGCGTGAAACAGGTCTCTGCTCCGTTGATTCCATGCGACCTGCTGCCGATACTCGTACCGTTTCGCATCGACCGGCACACCGTCCCTGATTCTGCCGAACGACGGCGCGGTGAACGTCACGAAGAAGAATCGATACGCCTGCAACGTCTCCCATGTGATCCCGTCGAGCTCGCTCGCGTTGCATCCTGACCCGATGATGCGTTTCTTGTCGAGGGAACGAATCGACGCGCACTTGCGACACACCGACGGATCGCCGCTCCCGCATCGAACGTAGCGATTGATCCTGCGCACGAAATAGGGGCGTTCACAGTGTTTCTCGATGAATGCCAGGGAGCGAACATCCAGAGCACCGTGAACGCCCTTGCGTGAAATATCGACAACGCTCATGATTCAACCTCGAACGGCAGATCACCGTCCTGCGTGAACAGCATCAACTCCTGCTTTGCCCGTGTCGCCGCGACGTAGAACAACCGTGCTTCCTCCGGCGATGGATCGAACGTGCCGAATGAACGTCCGTTGAGACCGATGACCGCGACCGCTTCCCACTCCAATCCCTTCGCCGCGTGAATCGTGCTCAACACCGTCGGCCGTGCCTTCTGCGTCGGCATCGCGCCGTGCGTGTCAAATGCTGTCCATGAGAACGCCTTGCCCTCCCGTGTGAACGCTCGACCGATCCCCTCCAACTCCGCGTGCGTGCGCGCCAGAATCGCATCGTTTCCGTGGCTCCACAGCAGCAAATCCCCGACCGTCTCCAACTCGTCCCGTGTGCGTACGTCTACGCGACCGCCGACGAAATCCGATGCGATCCGATCCGGCACCAACTGATTCGCGATCCTCAGAACGTCCACCGTCGAACGAAACGACCTGCTCAACGTGTACTGCGCCCACTCGCTGCGCTTCCTGAACAAATCCGCGTCCACACCCGTGAATCCGTAGATCGACTGCCACCGATCACCGACCCATGTCATGCTCGTGTCGTCGCTCGTCAACGCGTCCAGCAATCGCAACTGCAGGTTTGAGAGATCCTGTGCCTCGTCAACCACAATCTCGCCTTGCCACGGCCTCACGATCTCCGTTGCCATCGAGATCAGGTCATCGAAATCGACCGTGTTCGTGCGCTCTTTCTCGACCGCGTATGCCTCGACCATCGTTCGCGCTGCTTTGCCGTCGAACTCGCTGCTCTGCGGGAAACCACCCATGCCGTTTGCGATGAACGTCGATGCCTGTCTGATCGCGTTGACGTTCGCGCTCGTCGGCGTGAACCCGTGACGCATGATGACCCGACGCACCAGGAAATCCGTTGCCAAGGACGGCATGACTGCGCCGTTCTTCTCGTGCCACCGTGCAACGAACTCGTGTGCGAAGGAATGCAACGTCTTCACCGTCGCCCTGACGCCCATCGCCTCCAATCGCGATGACAACTGCTGCTGCGCTGCACGTGTGAAACACAGCAACAACACCCGCTTACCGTCCTTGCGTAACCGTGCAACCCTGTGCGCCGTCGTCTCCGTCTTGCCCGTGCCTGCGTACGCGTTCACCAACATGCGTGACTCGTTCGCTGCGATGACTGCCTGCTGTTCGTCCGTGACTCTCATGCTTGCCACCGCTCGCCACACACGCCGCACCTGTACCAATCGCCTGCGACGATCCCGCGTGCATCATGCTCGCCACCGCGGAAACACGCTTCGTTGATCGCTACGCCACATACGCCGCAATATCCGACGACCGGCCAATCACGCTCCTGCGGAACGTACTGTGTGCCTCGCGTTCTCATCGCACGACCTCGCCCGTTGCTTGATCGAATACGACGTATTCACCGATGACCGGAGCCGGCAATGAATCACAGAAGCGCATCCAGCCGTCACGGTCGTTGCGATGACTGTACGGAACGTACGCCTTGCACTCGCCCACGATCTTCGCGTGTGACGCCGCTGCGTTGGTCTTCGCTTCCTGCCATGCCGGAACGCGTGGCAACCATGCGTACTGGTACACGACATCGATTGCATCCGTTGCCGCTGGCGGCGATGCCTGCGCTTCGTCCGTGACGACTGTGCCACCGATGACCAATGCCACCGCGACCGCGATGAACCCCAAACCGAACCAACGTCTCATGCTCGTTCACCTCCCCCCGCGTCCTTGAATGCCCGCCAGTCCGCGTTCAAATCCCATGGCGATGCTTCTGCGCTGGTCCGCGCCTGCTGTGCTTCGCCGTGACCCTGCGCCGTTGCGACTTCGTCGCTTGCTTGTAACCCCAAACCCTTGTGCGCTGCGTCCTGCTGATCGCCGTGCTGTGCTTCGCCGTGACGCTGCACCTGCTCCCGCGCCCATGACTCCCATGCACCGTGTGCGATGCGACGTGATCGACTGAATACCAACGCCACTGCGTCAATGAATCTCATTTCATGCTCCCTGTGTCCGTGAAACCGCGAACGGGGATGACTACGCCTCGAGAAACGCAACCACCCCCGCCCATGACGATTACTTCTGTTCGTTGCCCTTCACCGGCACGACGGAATCCGCGATGATCGAAAGACCCTGACGGTTGTTGTTCGTCACGTACGGAGTGACGCGAATAGTGCCCACGAGCTTGTAATCGACGTTGCGGAGAATGTCGACCTTGCTGAGAATCGCGACCGTGATGCCCTGATCCTCACGAATGACGTTGCCCTGCTCGTCGAGAATCAACCCCGACAGACCGGTACGCCACTGTGCCTTGCCGTCCGTCAACTTGTTTGCGCCGTCACCGTCCGTGCGTGCGCGCAAATCCTCCGCCTTGACGCCGACCTGCGATGCGAAAACGTGACCGCTGAATGAGTCCGAACTGACGATAAAAGTTGCCATGATGACTACTCCCTGTGTATTTCGTCCCGCGATTTACGGGAACACAGGGAATATCAACATTGAATGTAACGACTTTGTCACGAACCGGTGATCGACCCATTTTTGTCGATAGAACGCACGCGGGGGGCGATGACGACGACATCGCTCCAGACGACATCGCGACTCTGTGAACCGACGAACTCGTTACACTTTTCGTTACACTTTCACGGTCCTGTACCCCTCAAACCGCGAGATTACGCGGGAGAATGACGAGGGATACGATGCTCCTAGGCTCCACAGGATGAAGAAGCCCCTGGCACCTGCCGGGGGCTTCTTTCCTTCGGTCACCGTTTCAGTCGAGATCGATCTCGTAGTGGATCATGCCCGACCGCGACGCGACACGATCGTAGAGGCCCCGCGCCGTGGTGTTCGACTCCGCCGTGAGCCAGTAGAGCTTGGACGACCCGTGCTGCTCCGCCCATGCGCGCACGTGAGTGATCAGCGCCCTGCCGACACCACCGCCGCGCACGTCTGGCGCGACGAAGAGATCTTCCAGATAGCAGTAGTCCGTGATCGTCCAGGTGCCGGCGTGCGTCAGCCAGTGGACGATGCCGACCGCGACGCCGTTGTCATCGCGGGCGATCGCACCACGGATCCCCGATCCGCGGTCGACGAGTCTCCTGAAGGTCGCCGCCGTGGTCGCGTCATCGAGGTCGGTCTCATAGAAGGACAGGTACCCCTTCCAGAGCACCTCCCATTCGGGGCGGTCCTCGGCAGTGATCGCAGCGATCGTCGTCATGAGTCGAGAGTAGCGAGTGCGCACACCGGCTTCATTCGGCGGGTCGAAGCCCCCGGAGGATCGTGGCGTGCCGCACGAGGAATGTCCTTTCGTCGAGCTTCTTGCGGCGCAGCCAGCCCGTGACCTCGTCATTGTGCTTGCTCGCATTGCAGGAGGCGCACGCCGGAACCACGTTCTCGAGCGTGTAGCGGCCGCCGCGGGACACGGGTTGGATGCAGTCGCGCTGCAGAGCGGCGCCGTCTCCCCCGCAGTACGCGCACCCGCCCCAGGCGTCCATCAGGGCGTACCACTGCTCATCGGTGAGGTCGTTGTCCACGCGCGCGAGGCGATTCTGTCGACGTCGGGCGTAGCGCGCGCGGGTCGCCGGCGACGCATTGGCGGACGATACCTTGCGACGGCGCTGCATATCCGGGTGCGTCTCAGTCGGAGCCGACCGAAGTCAGTCCGTGCGGTGCGACGTTCAGTCGCTGGCCACCCTCGGCCGTCACGACGACGATGTCCTCGATGCGGGCACCCCATTCGCCGGCGAAGTAGATACCAGGTTCGATGCTGAAGGCCATGCCCTCGCGGAGCACCAGACCGTTGCCAGGGGCGATGTACGGCTCTTCGTGCACCGAGACTCCGATTCCGTGGCCGGTGCGGTGCAGGAACGCCTCCCCGAGGCCCGCCTCGTCGAGAACGGTTCGCGCTGCGGCATCCACTTCGGAGGCGGTGGCTCCGGGGCGCACGGCATCGACCGCAGCCTGCTGCGCGCGCACCAGCACTCCGATGCGCTCAGCTGCGGCGGGGTCGGGGGTTCCGACCACGTATGTCCTGGTGCTATCGGAGTTGTAGCCGCTCGGGACAGCCCCACCGATGTCGACCACGACCACGTCGCCTTCTTCGATCACGCGGTCCGAGACCTCGTGGTGAGGGTCCGCACCATTCGGGCCCGATCCGACGATCACGAACTCCACCGTGCGGTGCCCTTCGGCGACGATCGCCTCGGCGATGTCGGCAGCCACCTCGCGTTCGGTGCGTCCGGCACGAAGCCACTCAGGCACGCGCCGGTGCACCGCGTCGATGGCGTCTCCGGCACGGCGCAGCTCTCTGATCTCCTCGGCATCCTTGATCATGCGGCTCTCGCGCAGCACCGGTGTGGCGAGCTCGAGGCGCACACCCAGGCGCTCACCGATCGGGATGACGTGCAGGGCGGGGAGGGCGTCGGACACACCGACGCGTGCCACCGCACCCGCTGCCTCGCCGACCAGCGCGTAGGGATCCTCTCCGTCCACCCAGTCCGCGACGCGGAGGCCGAGCTCACCGGCGGCCGTGGTTCGCAGCTTGGCGAGTTCCATCCGCGGCACCACCACCGTGGGCGTGACTCCGGGACCGAGAACGAGTGCGGTGAGCCGCTCGATGGTGTCGCCCTCCACGCCCAGCAGGTACTGCAGGTCGGGTCCGGGACCCACGATGACGGCATCGATTCCCGCTTCAGCCGCGAGCGTTGCGGCGTCGGCGAGGCGGGCAGCGTACACGGATGCGGGGAAGGGCAGAGTGCTCACGGCTCAACGGTACTGCCCGAGCGGCCTCGGGGCAGCAGGGTGTCGTCAGCTGATCGCCAGTCGGATGCGTTCGCCCAGGAACTCGAGGTCGGCCTTCGTGAGGTCGGTCACGGCATAGGCGGTCGGCCACACGGTTCCGTCGTCGAGGTTCGAGATCGGTTCGAACCCGAACGTTCCGTAGCGGACCTTGAACTTGCTGGCCGGCTGGAAGAAGCAGAGCACCTTGCCGTCGCGACCCCACGCCGGCATCCCGTAGTAGGTGCGGGGGACCAGGTCGGGGGCGACCTCGGAGACCAGGTCATGCAGCTTCTTCGCCAGGGCCTGGTCTTCGGGTGTGAGCTTCTCGATCGCCTCCTTGATGTCGGCCTCCCCCGCGGCGCGGAGCTCCTCCGGGGACTTCTTCGCCCTGGAGCGGCGCGTGCGCGCTTCCTTCGCGGTAGCCTGCATGGCCTCGCGTTCCTCGGCGCTGAAGTTCTTCTCTTTCTCGGCCATGATCGGTCCTCTCCTGGTGCTGTCCGTTGTGGAGATCACATTACGGAGGCCGGAGGACAGAGCGCTTCTCGATTCCTGATCGATCGGAGCGGACCGTCGGTTTCCGGAGCGTGACGCACGGTCATCGACCCCCTTCGCTGACGGATAGGGTGTGTCCATGGACCTGCGTGTCGCGGCGTACGCGGTCGTCACCGATGACGACGGACGGCTGCTGTTGGCGCGCTGGACGGAGGGTCGTCGCGTCGCGTGGACGATGCCCGGGGGTGGGCTCGAGCCGGGTGAATCTCCGGAAGACGCCGTACGTCGAGAGCTCCGCGAGGAGACCGGCTACACGGTCAAGGTCGGCGAGCTCCTCGGCATCCATTCCCGTGTGATTCCCGCGGGTCGTCGAGTGCAGAAGGCAGCAGAACCGCTGCACACGCTGCGCATCGTCTACCGAGCCGAGGTCACCGGTGGCAAGCTGCGATTCGAGACCGGCGGTTCGACCGACATGGCCGAGTGGTTTCCGATGAAGGCGGTGGCCGAGCTGCAGCGGGTGCGGCTGGTCGACATCGCCATGCGGATGGCCGGGATCCTCTGAACCGACCGAGTCCCGGCCGGGGTCAACGCTCTTCGGGAACGGAGATGTCTGCGACGGTCGCCCCGTAGGCGGCGATCAGGTCGTCTGCGTCGACGAACAGACTGTATCCGTGGGCCCCCGCACCCATGGCGATGCGCTGACCGACGATGGACTCGTCGGCGTAGATCGGCCAGTCGGTGGTGCTGCCGATCGGGACGATGGTGCCGCGCTCGTAGCCTGTCGCCGCGAGAGCCAACTCCGCTTCCGGAAGCCGAAGCTTGTTCACTCCGACCAGGGCGCGGAGCTTCGGCCAGGAGATCGAGCGTCCGCCCGGTATCAGCGCGAACAGGAACGTGTCGTCGGAGCGCTTCACGACGAGTGTCTTGACGATGCCCGACGGCGGGATGCCGAGGAGCTCGGCTGCCTCGAACAGGCTGCCTGCCGCCGGGCGCTCACGGATCTCGATCTCGAGACCGCGGGCTGCGGCCGCTTCACGCACCCGCGCATGCCGATCGCCTCCGTCACCCGGGGCGACGGAGGCGATATCGGACGGGGTCACGCGTCGGGTGCGGCGAGCGGGTCGTCCGCGACCCAGAGCTCGTCGTCGGCGCGCAGTGCCTGCCAAGCGGCGTAGAGAACGCCGACGGCCGCGGCCGCGCCGAGGACGATAGCGATGACGGAGCCGAGACCCGGGCCCGACTTCTGCTTCTTCCCGAAAGCACCGCGGGGTGCCGGGACGGCCACACCGTGACGCTTCGCGTTGGCGACATCCCACGCGGTGAGGGCGGAACCGACGACTCCGCCCACGATCGGGACGACCTTGTCGTCGACGACGTGCTTGCCGATCTTGACGCCACGGTCGACGACCGGGGCGACGCGACGGTTGTACGTGTCCTGGATGACCGGGACGACCTGCTCACGATTGAGGCTGCCGAGCTGACGTCCGGCCTCCCGGGCGACATCGGCGGCGTGACCGACGAGCACCTGCTGGTTCTCCCAGAGCTGGTTCGCTTCCTTCTGAAGACGACGCAGTTCCTTCTTCCGCTTGCGGCTGAGGCTCACGATGCTCTCCTGTCCATTGGAGTACGGGTTCCCCATCTTGCCACGACAGGCTGGAAGCCGGGAGGGAATCGCCCGACCCTTGCTTCTTCGCCTGATCAGGGGTACAGGCCTCGGCCAACTCACCGGAAGCTCTGCGAGAATGAAGGCATGGCTCACGCTTCTCATGTCGCAACCCTGCACACCAACCACGGTGACATCGTCATCAACCTCTTCGGCGATCACGCACCGAAGACGGTCAAGAACTTCGTCGGCCTCGCCGACGGCACCCAGGAGTGGACCGACCCCGCCACCGGCAAGCCCGGCGACGGACCCCTCTACAAGGACGTCATCTTCCACCGCATCATCCCGAACTTCATGATCCAGGGCGGCGACCCGCTCGGACAGGGCGTCGGCGGCCCCGGCTACAACTTCGACGATGAGATCAACATGGAGCTCGACTTCAACAAGCCGTACATCCTCGCGATGGCCAACGCCGGCCTGCGTCGCAACGCCATCACCGGCAAGCCCGAGGGCACCAACGGTTCGCAGTTCTTCATCACGACGGACCCCACCCCGTGGCTGCAGGGCAAGCACACGATCTTCGGCGAGGTCGCCGATGACGCTTCCCGCGCAGTCGTCGACGCGATCGGCGCCGTGCAGACCGGCCCGGGCGACCGTCCGGTCGAGCCTGTCGTGCTGCAGTCGATCGACATCGTCGCGGCCTGACGACAGCTGCGGCCGATCCGGATGACCACGCCAGAGCTCACGAGCAATCGCGACAACTTCTGTTACCGCCATCCGGATCGGCAGAGCTTCGTGCTCTGCCAGCGGTGCATGCGCACCATCTGCCCCGAGTGCCAGACGCAGGCGGCTGTCGGCGTCATCTGTCCCGAGTGCATGAACGCGGACAAGAAGAACCGCACCCCCGCTCAGAAGAAGGCGGCTCGGCGCTGGGGCGGCAGCGGCGCGACCATGGCGATGGCCCGCAGCGGCAAGCCGGTCGTCACCTACGCTCTCCTCGCCGTCACGTCGTTCATCGGACTGGTTCAGCTGATCCCCGGCATCGGCGAGCAGATCACCGGGCAGATGCTCTTCGCGGCCCCGTATCTGTACCCGAACCTCTCGCCGCTGCCATTCGAGCCCTGGCGACTGCTCACCGCCGTCTTCGCCCACGGCAGCTTCATCCACCTCGCCCTCAACATGCTCGCGTTGTGGATGCTCGGACAGAGCCTCGAGCCCATGCTCGGCCGCGTCCGGTTCCTCGCCCTCTACCTCATCAGCGGTCTTGGCGGCTCGGTCATGGTGGCGGTGCTCGCCCCGCTGACCTCCACGGTCGGGGCCTCGGGAGCGATCTTCGGCATGATGGCCGCTCTGCTCATCGTCGGCCGGCACCTCGGCGCCAATGTCACCGGGCTTCTCGTCATCCTCGGCATCAACTTCGTCTACGGGCTGGTCTTCGGGGGTGGACGGATCTCCTGGCAGGCGCACCTCGGCGGAGTCGTCATCGGCGCGCTGGTGGCCTTCATCTATGTCAAGACGAAGCGCCGAGACCAGCGAACCCTGCAGATCGTTCTGCTGTCCGCGCTGGTCGTCCTGTTGATCGTCGTCGTCGCCTTCGTGCCGCCGCTCATCCTTTTGTCCTGATCCCGAGTTGTTAACAGGGTTGTTAACCCCTGTGAATAACACCGGTGTAATTCTCCCCAGGCTGTGGATGGACCTGTGGATAACTTTCGCTCTGGGTGGACTTGTGGGCGGGCATCTCCGGGGGACGGTCGTAGGCGGATTCCCTTCGTTCGCAGAACGGGCTCCCTCCCGCTTCGCGGGTCCCTCCCGATGCTCACTCCGGGAACCCGCCTACGACCTTCGGTGGCGTTGCCGCTGTACACCGGAGCGGAGTGGAATCCGGGATGGGTATGAGAAAGGCCCCCTCGCGATGCGAGGGGGCCTTTCTGGAAGAAGTGGAGGCGTCAGCGCCAGCGAGTGGTCATCAGGAAGCCGATCAGCGCGATGCCGAGGCCGATCGCCAGGTTCCAGTTCGACAGCCCCGGGATCGGGTACTGCATGCCGGAGATGTAGAAGACAAGGATCCACACGAGCCCCAGGAGCATGAAGCCGATCATCACCGGCTTGAACCACACGGCGTTGGGAGCGGCGTCGCCTTCGGCGCGCTCGACGGCGGGTTCTTCAGTCTTGCGGTCACGTGCCATTCCGTCATTGTACCCATGAGACCTGTCCTCCGCCGAGGCCAGGATGCCGCCGCAGACGGAGAGGCCACGGCGCGCGCTCAGCGTTCCCGGATATGATCACCGCATGACTGCATCCGTCGTGCCTGGGGGGCGGCGTCCGCGGCGACAGCGGCCGCGCTCGCGCGCGACGTTCGCGAGCGTGCTCGGAGAGCTGCTCCTCACCGCCGGCGTGATCGTCCTGCTCTTCGTCGCGTGGCAGATGTGGATCGGCGACATCATCATCAGCGCCCAGAAGAACGACGAGGGTGCAGCCGTGTCTCAGGCGCTGGCACAGGCCGAGCCCCCGGCGCTCCCGCCCGTCGTCGAGGAAGACGACGGAACCACGGCATACGTGCCCCCCGTGCCCGCGGCCCCGGCCGATGCGCAGTGGTTCGGACAGATGCACATCCCGCGTTTCGGCGCGGACTACAACTTCGGGATCTTCGGCGGGACGAGCCGTGCCCGCACGCTCGACCAGCAGGGGATCGGGGTCTACACCAACTCGAAGATGCCGGGCGAGGTCGGCAACTTCTCGCTGGCCGGGCATCGGACCACGTGGGGAAAGCCGTTCAACCAGCTCGACAAGCTGCAGTTGAACGACGCGATCGTCGTGGAGACACCTGACGGCTGGTACACCTACCGGTTCCGCACGCTCGAGTACGTGAAGCCCAGCCAGACCGATGTGCTCGCCGACGTGCCGCAGATGCCCGAGCAGCAGACCGGGGAGCAGTACATCACGCTCACGGCCTGCTCTCCGCTGTACTCCTTGGCCGAGCGCATCGTCGCCTACGGGGTGTTCGAGAGCTTCCAGCCACGCGCCGAGGGTCCGCCGACCGCTCTGACCGATCCGCCGCCTCCGCCGGCCGCACCCTCGGTGTGATCATGGACATCCGAAAGGGAGAAGCCTGATGTACGCCGCCCTCTGGCGCCTGCTGCCCGGCCCGTGGTGGCTGCGGGTCCTCATCCTCGTGATCGTCATCGCCGCCGTGCTCTACGGACTGTTCTGGTACGTGTTCCCCTGGGTGAGCCCGATCATCGCCCCCGGCGAGGTCGACGTCGAATGACGCGAGTGCTCGTGGTCGACAACCACGACAGCTTCGTGCACACCCTGGTCGGATACCTGCAGGAGCTCGGCGCAGACGCCGACATGATCGAAGCGGATGCGACGGATGCCGCCCGACTCGAGAAGCTGGTGCCGGCGTACGACGCGGTGATGCTCTCTCCGGGCCCAGGTGCACCTGCCGATGCTGGAGCGTCGATCGATGCCGTGCGCGTCGCCACGCGGCTGCGGGTGCCGACGCTCGGTGTGTGTCTCGGACACCAGGCGATCGGAGAGGCCTTCGGGACTCCCGTCACCGCGGCGCCCGAACTCATGCACGGGATGGTCTCGTCGGTCACGCACGACGCTTCTCCCCTGTTCGCAGGAATCCCCTCGCCGTTCGATGCAGGGCGGTATCACTCGCTCGCGCTCGCGGCCTCCGACCTGCCACCCGAGGTCATGGTGACGGCCTGGACAGAGGAGGGGACGGTCATGGCGCTGGCCCACCGCGACCTGCCGGTGTGGGGCGTGCAGTTCCACCCGGAGAGCGTGCTCACAGAGGGAGGCTACCGACTCCTGGCGAACTGGCTGGAACTGTGCGGCGACGACGGAGCGGTCGCGCGCGCCGAGACGCTGCACCCCCTGTCACGCTGAAGGTACGGTCCGGCTCACCGGGACCTGCGCGTCAACCGGTGCAGAAGAAGATCTGGACGGACGAGCCGACCGGGACGTCACCGGGTGCGACCGACATGGAGTGCACGGTCGGCGGCTCCGTGGCCGGGCACTCGGCCGTCTCCGTCGGCACGGCCACCAGGCCGAGATCGGTGAGGTTGGCCGTGGCGGCGTCGACGGTCCAGCCGGCGAGGTCGGTGAGCGTCACCGTGCCGCTGGCCACGACCAGGTTGACGACGGTACCCGGATCGAGCTCGGCGTCGGCCTTCTCACTGGCGGAGATGACCGTGTTCGCGGCCAACGCCTTGTCGTTGCGTTGGATGACCGTTCCGAGTTCGAGCCCGGCCGCCTTCAGCGCGTTCGTGGCGTCGTCGAGTGCCATGCCCTCGATCTTGGGCATCACGACCGTCTCCTCGCCCTTGGAGACGTACAGCGTGACCGTGGAGCCCTCCTCGACCGACACCCCCGCCTCGGGGTCGGTGCGGATCACGTTTCCCTCGGAGACCTCGGAGCTCGTCTCGATCACGATCTTCGACGAGAGGTCGAGGTTCGCGAGGTCGTCCTGTGCGCGCTCGGATGACACGTTGACGAGGTTCGGGATCGTTCGCGACGTGCTCGACACCTCGGGAGGGCGCATGCTGATCGTGACGACCCAGAACAGCACCGATGCCAGCAGCACCGCGAGCAGTGCCACTCCGGCCCAGATCCAGGCGACCGGTGGTCCGGACTGGGTTCGGGTCATGGTGGTGTCCGCACTCAACTGCCGCAGCGACCGCGCGGTCTCCTGCGCCTGCCGCGGGCTCGCGCCGTACAGCTCGCTGGTCAGTGCTCCCAGTTCCTTGCGCGTCGGGGCATTGCCGGTCATGGCGGAATCCAGGGCGGCGCGGAAGTGAGCGGCGTCCGGATACCGCTGGTAGGGATCCTTCGCGAGTGCGCGCAGCACGATCGGGTCGAGCGTTGGAGGAGCGTCCTCGTTGACCTCTGTCGGAGGGACCGGTGTCTCACTCACATGCTGGTAGGCGACAGCCACCGGCGACTCGCCACGGAACGGCTGGCGTCCGGTGAGCAGCTCGTACAGGACGACACCCGTGGAGTAGAGGTCGGCTCGCGCATCGACGGGTTCGCCCTTGGCCTGTTCCGGCGAGAAGTAGGCGGCGGTGCCGATGATCTGGGTCGTCTCGGCCACCGTGGAGGACGAGTCGGAGACGGCACGGGCGATGCCGAAGTCCATCACCTTGACCTGACCCTTGTCGGTCACCATCACGTTGCCCGGCTTGATGTCGCGGTGCACCACGCCTGCGCGGTGCGAGTAGTCGAGCGCCTCGAGGATGCCGTCGACATAGCGCACGGCGTCGGCCGCCGGCACCGGTCCCGCCGCGATGATGTCCTTGAGGAGGGTGCCCTTGACGAGCTCCATCACGATATAGGGCGGCTCGTCGGAACCGATGTCGCTCGTCGAGGGGTCGCCGGCATCGAACACGCGGACGATCGAAGGGTGAGACATCCGTGACGCGGCCTGGGCCTCGAGCCGGAATCGATTGCGGAACGTGGTGTCCCGTGCCAGATCGGCGTCGAGGATCTTGATCGCGACGTCTCGACCGAGCGTCAGATCGTACCCGCGGTAGACCTTCGCCATACCGCCATGCCCGATGAGCTCGTCGACGCGGTACCGGCCCGCGACGATTCGTGGCTCTGTGGACACGGATGACCCCCTGGAAAACTACGCTTGCTGAACTGAACTACAGGTTACCCGTCGGTGTCGGTGTCCCCGTCGCCGGGGGCCGCCGTGATCGTCACCGAGAGCGGGGGCGATGCCGCGGAAGTGCGCTGATCGCCACCGGAGCACATGCCCTGGTATGTGACGATGAGCTGCTGCCCCTCGGCGTCGGCGATCTTCACCTGCGTGTTGCGCTGCGTCGGCTGGAAGTTCGGCCCACCGGAGACGAAGCTGCCGTTCTGCACCGACACGACGTAGCCGGAAAGCGTCGTTCCGCTCGGGCACGTGAATCCGGTTCCCCAGGAGATGGTCACCGTCGAACCCGCGACTGGGTTTCCGGTGATCGTCGGCGCGTCGGTCGGCGTCGGGATGCCCGCACGAGCCGCGTAGACCGTGAGAGTCATGGCCTGCGTCGTCTCGACGTTGCCGGTCGGTGCGACGCGGTAGACCTTGCCGACGTCCGCATCGGTCGGCGCAGGATCGCCGTCGACGCAGGTGATCTCGCTGTTGAAGCCCGCCTCCTTGAGAGTGGAGGTGGCGGCGCCGCAGTCCATGCCGTTCAGGTTCAGGGCTGTCACGTCCACACGGGTCACTTCCGGCGTCGGAGTGGTCGGCGGCGGTGTCGTCTGCGTCTGGGTCTGGGGCGGCGTGTTGCTCGGCGAACCCGTGGGATCGGCATCGCCGCCCTGGTTCGCCAGCATCGCCCACAACGTGCCGCCGAGCACGATCACCAGCAGAGCGATCAGAGCGATCAGCGGCCAGGTCCAGGGGCTGCGCTTCTTCTTCTCCTTCTCCTCCTCGGCTGCAGCCTCGGTGGGAAGCTGAGCCGTGGTGGGAAGGATGCGCGTGGTGCCGTCGTCTCCCGATGCCGTCAGGATCCGTGTCGCGTCGTCTCCGCCTGCGATGCCGCCGGTCGCGATCGCGGGCACGGCGATGGCCGCGGAGTTGAGGTCGCCTCGGCGAAGAGCCTGAGCCGCGCGCGCCACCGTCGCAGAAGACGAGGGGCGATCGCTGGGCTTCTTGGCGATCATGGCCATGACGAGGTTCTGGACGGGGATCGGCACGGTCGGGGGCAGCGGCGGGGGCTGCTCGTTGATCTGCGCCATGGCGATGGCCACCTGCGACTCACCCGTGAACGGACGCTTGCCCGCCAGGCATTCGTAGGCGACGATGCCGAGCGAGTAGGTGTCGGTGGCGGGGGAGGCCGGGTGACCGGACGCCTGCTCGGGCGACAGGTACTGCACCGTGCCCATGACCTGGCCGGTCGCGGTGAGCGGTACCTGGTCGGCGATACGGGCGATGCCGAAATCGGTGATCTTGACGCGGCCGTCGGGCGTGATCAGCAGGTTTCCCGGCTTGATGTCGCGGTGCACGAGACCCGCCGCGTGAGCGGCCTGCAGAGCGGACGCGGTCTGGGCGACGATGTCGAGGGTCTTGTCGGCGCTGAGTGCTCCATCGCGCTCGAGCACGGTCGAGAGAGCCTCGCCGGGCACCAGCTCCATGACGAGGTAGGCGCTGCCGTTCTCCTCGCCATAGTCGAAGACACTGGCGATGCCCTCATGGTTGACGAGTGCGGCGTGCCGAGCCTCGGCTCGGAAGCGCTCGAGGAACCCGGGGTCCCCCATGTACTCGTCCTTGAGGATCTTGATCGCGACGGTACGTCCGATGACGTGATCCGTCGCTTCCCACACCTCGCCCATGCCACCGATCGCGATACGCGACTGCAGCTCGTAACGACCACCGAACGACACACCCTGCGTCGGCCTCATCTGCCCAGCACCGCCTCTATGACCTTCTTCGCAATCGGAGCGGCGATGGTGTCGCCGCTGCCTGATTGTCCCTGTCCGCCGCCGTCTTCGACGACGACCGCTACTGCGACCGCTGGATCGTTCGCCGGCGCGAAGCCGGTGAACCACAACGTATGCGGCCTGTTTCCGTTCTCTGCGGTGCCCGTCTTACCGGCCACGTCGATCCCGTCTATTCTTGCACCCTGGGCCGCTCCCGTTGCGACGCTCGCGACCATCGCGGCGGTCACGTCGTTCGCCACATCGGCCTCCATCGCACGTCCGAACTCGCTGTCCTGGAACGCCTTGATGACCGAGAGGTCGTTGCCGATCACGGCGTCGACCATCCGCGGATTCATCACGACACCGTCGTTCGCGAGTCCGGCGGAGACCATGGCCATCTGCAGCGGAGTGGCGGTGACCTTTCCCTGGCCGAAACCGGTCAGAGCGGTCTGTGCGTCGTCGAGGGCCCGCGGGTAGCTGGAGGGTGTCGACGTCAGGGGCGTGTCGAACGATCGATTGAACCCGAGCTTGTCGGCCATCTCGCGGATCGCGTCGTCGCCGAGTTCGACCGCGAGCTCGGCCATGGGGATGTTGCAGCTGAGGCGGATCGCCTCGGCGATCGTGACGGTCTCTCCGGGGCCGCAGGTGCCGCCCCACGCGTTGGAGACGCGGTTGGACGACCCGGGAAGGGTGTAGACGGCCGGGTTGGGCAGCGTCGACTCCGGGGTCCACTTGCCGCTCGCATAGGCCGCAGCGGCGACCACGACCTTGAACGTGGAACCGGGAGGATTCAGGTCGCCGGCGATGGCGCGGTTGGACAGCGGCTTGTTGGCGTCGGCGACGAGCTGGTCGTAGGTGGCGTTCGCGGCATCGGCATCGTGCGTGGCCATCAGGTTCGTGTCGAAGCCGGGCGTGGAGACCATGGCCAGGATCCGTCCGGTCTTCGGATCCATCGCCACGACAGCACCCTTGAGGCCGCCGAGGGCCTCGTAGGCCGCTCGCTGCGCCGCGGTGTTCAGTGAGAGCTCGACGCTGTACCCGCGCTGCGGTTGGCCTGAGAGGATGCGCTCGACCTCGCCGAGGAAGGCATTCGACCCCGTGCCGGATAGCTCGGCGTTCATGGCCTTCTCGATGCCCGTGCTCGAGCCCAGAGCCGGGTTGAAGTATCCCGTTACCGGCTCCCAGATGGGAGCATCCGCGTAGGTGCGCTGGAACTGGTAGCGGTCATCACTCGGCACCGAGCTCGCGATCGCGACGCCGTCGACGATGATCGATCCGCGCTGGATCTCATAGCTGTCGAGCCGGGTGCGCTTGTTGTTGCTGTTCTGGGCCAGCGCATCCGCTTCGACGACCTGGATCCAACTGGTCGCGGCGAACAGCGCGATGAACATGAACAGCATGATGATGCTGAGGCGGCGGAGTTCCTTCGTCATGTCAGCCGATCACCACCCGGGGTTGGCGCCGCACACCGTCGGAGATGCGCAGCAGCAGAGCCACGATGAGCCAGTTGGCCACGAGGGAGGATCCACCCGCCGCGAGGAACGGCGTGGTCAGGCCGGTCAGCGGGATGAGGCGCGTGACACCCCCGACCATGATGAACACCTGCAGGGCGATCGTGAACGAGAGACCCGTCGCGAGCAGCTTGCCGAAGTCGTCCTGACCGGCGAGGCCGATGCGCATGCCGCGGCTGACGAACACCATGTAGAGGCAGAGGATCGCGAACAGTCCGATCAGCCCGAGTTCTTCGCCGAGGCTCGTGATGATGTAGTCGCTGTGGGCCAGCGGAGTGACCTCGGGGCGTCCCTGGCCCCAACCCGTGCCCATCAGACCGCCGCGGGCGAGGCCGAAGAGCCCTTGCATGGGCTGGTACCCGGCGCCGTCCGGGTCGACCTGGTTGGCGTCGAAGAGGAAGAGCCAGTTGATGAAGCGACCCTGCACGTAGCTGAGGATCTGCGTCGCGAGCGCGACGCCGGCGACCACGAGGGTCAGGCCGATGAGCACCCAGCTGGTCTTCCCCGTCGCGACGTAGAGCATCGCGACGAACATCCCGAAGATCAGGGTTCCGGTTCCGAGGTCGCGCTGGAAGACGATGATCCCGAGCGAGATCAGCCAGACGACCAGCACGGGTCCGAGCTCGCGCATGCGTGGCCAGGTGATGCCAAGGACCCGCTTGCCGACCGACGTCAGGCTCTCACGGGTGCGCACGAGGTATCCCGCGAAGAAGATGGCCAGGCAGATCTTGGCGAGCTCGCCCGGCTGGAAGGCGAAGGCGCCGCCGAGCGACACCCACACCGCAGCGTTCGCGTCGGGGATGCGCAGCCCGGGGACGAAGGGCAGCAGCAGGAGCAGGATTCCGGCGAGTCCGAAGATGTAGGTGTATCGGAAGAGGATCCGGTAGTTGCGCAGCAGGATCACGACCACGATCGCACCGGCCAGCGAGATGGCGGTCCACGCGAGCTGCTTGGTCGAGTAGGCGTTCCAGCCGGTGTTCTTGAAGGCGATGTCGATGCGGTAGATCATCGCGATGCCGAGTCCGGTGAGCAGGGTCGCGATCGGTACGACGAACGGGTCGGCGTCGGATGCCACGAAGCGCAACACGATGTGCAGCGCGAACGCGAGGGCGGCGAGGCCACCGCCGATCGCCAGGATCATCGGGTCGATCACCCCGAGCGCGCCCAGCTGGACGAGCGTGAGCGCGGCACCGCTGATCGCACACGCGAAGAGCAGCAGCCAGAACTCGCGGTTGCGCTGGCTCTGGGGCATGCGGATGCGCTTGAGGGCCTTGATGACGCTGGTGTCGGCTGTGACGTCGGTGGTCATCCGTCACCCCCGGCCGGAGTCTCGACAGGGGTCGGCATGGGCGTGGGCAGCGGCGTCTGCTCGATCGTGTTCGCGTCGGCACCCGCCTTGAGCCGGTCCACGATCGCCATCGCGTCGGACAGCGAGCGCGCGGTGATCGTGCGCTCGACCGATGCCCGCTGATACGGAGGTAGGTTCGCGAGGAGGATGTCGGTGTCCTGGATCGGGGTGGACAGCGTGATCGGACCGATGTTCTGCTGCACGCCCTGGAAGATCACGACGCTGTCCTCATCGGCGCCGATGAAGTACCGGGTCTGGGTCCAGCTGTAGGCAGCGAAGGCCGCGACGCCGAGCATCACGATCACCACGAGAGCGCCGGCGATCCACCCGAGGCGCCGGCGCTTGGCGCGACGACGGTCCTCTTCGATGAGCTCCTCGAGGTACTCGGGCGCCGGCTCGAAGTGGCTGGGCTCGTTCGCGGCCTGTCGCACCGGGTGCAGCCAGTTGCCGCGGGGAGCCCGCACGGGAGGAACGTACACGCCGTCGGGGTTCGACGCTGAGCCGACGATCGTGGGGGTTCCCGAATGGATCGGGTGCTGTCCGCCGACGTCGACCAGGACCATCGTGACGTTGTCGGGCGCGCCGCCGTCGAGTGCCTGCTTGAGCAGGATGTCGGCCGTACGTCCGGGGGCGAGACCGAGCTGCATGGCCTTGAGGATGTGCGGCTCGTCGACCACGCCGGAGAGTCCGTCGGAGCAGAGCAGCCAGCGGTCGCCGGGCTGCGTGTGCATGACGAACATGTCGAGCTCGGGGTCGGAGTCCATGTCGCTGAGCACACGCATCAGCACGGATCGGCGCGGGTGGTAGCGCGCCTCCTCCGGGGTGATGCGGCCCGAGTCGACCAGACGCTGCACGAACGTGTGGTCGGCGGTGATCTGCGTCAGGGCATCGTCGCGATAGAGGTAGATGCGCGAGTCGCCGATGTGGCCGATGACCGCGTACTCGTCGACCATGATGATCGCGCTGAGGGTGGTGCCGAGACCCGCCAGCTCTGGACGGTCCTTCGCGGCACGGATGAGGTCGCCCGCGGCCGTGGTCGCCGCCGCCTGCAGCGAGGCCTGTGCGTCTTCCGTCGTCGCATACGCCTGATCGAGCGGCTCGAGGCGCTGGATCGCGATGCTGGATGCGACGTCACCGCCGGCGTGACCGCCCATGCCGTCGGCGACGACGAAGAGGTTCGCTCCGGAGTAGCCGGAATCCTGGTTGTTGGAGCGGACCTTCCCGGTGTGGGAGATCGCGACGCTCGAGCCCTCGAAGACCATGCCGGCGTCAGGCTCGCAGCTCGAAGGTCGTGGCGCCCACCTTGATGGGGGTGCCGAGCGAGAGGGCGACCGGCGAGCCGGAGACGCGCTGGCCTGCGACGAAGGTGCCGTTGGTGGAGTCGAGGTCCTGGATCGCCCAGGCGTCGCCGCGCAGCATCAGGCGCGCATGGTGGCTGGACGTGTAGTCGTCGCGGATCACGAGAGCGGATTCGCTGGAGCGGCCGATCGTGAGGGAGTCGGCGCTGAGCGGCAGCTCCAGGCCTGCCTTCGGGCCGGAGGTGATCAC
>NZ_QOAY01000195.1:0-13214 GCF_003314775.1 Microbacterium sp. H6
CAGGACGGCATCGACTTCCTCGCACTGCCCGACGACCGTCTGATCTGAACACCCCAACGGACCGCTTCTCAGAAAATGCATAGCGTTCTCCATAGAAATCGCATAGGAGATTCCGCAGAATAGGGACATGACCAGCGACCTGCCCGAACTGCGCCGCCCCGACGGCTCCCCCCTGCGCATCCTCGCCGTCGACGACGAGCAGATGCTGACCGACCTGCTCGCGATGGCCCTGCGCATGGAGGGCTGGGAGGTGCGCACCGCCTCCTCCGGCATGGAGGCCCTCCAGGTCGCGCGCGAGTTCGAACCCGATGCCCTCGTGCTCGACATCATGATGCCCGACCTCGACGGCATGTCGGTGCTCAAGCGGCTCCGGGATGCCGGCAACCTCGTCCCCGTGCTCTTCCTCACCGCCAAGGACGCCGTGGGCGACCGCGTCGCAGGACTCACCGCCGGCGGCGACGACTACGTCACCAAGCCCTTCAGCCTGGAAGAGGTGATCGCGCGCCTGCGGGCGATCATCCGCCGCACCGGCCACGCCACCGCTGACGACGGCCAGTCGATCCTGCGCGTCGCCGACCTCACCCTCAACGAGGACAGCCACGAGGTCGTGCGCGACGGCACCGAGATCGAGCTCACCGCGACCGAGTTCGAGCTGTTGCGCTACCTGATGCGCAACGAGCGCCGGGTGCTCTCGAAGGCGCAGATCCTCGACCGGGTGTGGAGCTACGACTTCGGCGGCAAGTCATCGGTCGTCGAGCTGTACATCTCGTACCTGCGCAAGAAGATCGACGCCGGACGCACGCCGCTGCTGCACACCGTCCGCGGCGTCGGCTACATGATCAAGGCCCCTCAGTGAGCTCGGCGACGACGATGAGACGGCCGATGAGCCTGCAGACACGGCTGATGACCGCCGTGATCGGGTTCGTCTCGCTGATCCTCATCATCGTCGCCATCATCACCAGCGCGACGCTGGGCAAGACCATGGAGGATCAGCTCGACCAGAAGCTCTCCAATAATGCGCACCAGCTCGTCCGGGTGACCGAGGCGTTCCCCCCGTCGTCCGCCACCGCGCAGAACGTGCTCGCGAACAGCTCCGCACCGCCGGTGGGTGTGCTCTTCGTGGTCTCGAGCCCCGTGACCGGCTTCAGCGGCGTCGTCGCCAAGACCACGGACGGCGACCCCCTCGCCGGGTCGCTGCAGACCCTCAGCGGGGCCCAGCTGGCGGAGATCGCCGGCGCGCTGAAGGACTCATCGGTCGCCTCAGTCTCCATCAGCGACGTGGGCTCGTACCGGGTGATGGCGCTGCCGACGAACAACGGGGTCATCGTGGTGACCGGCCTCCCCCGTGACGAGATCCAGAACCAGCTCACGCAGCTCCTCACGGTGATCGCGCTCGCCACGATCGGCGGCCTGATCCTGCTGGCCCTCACCACGGCGATCACGATCCGCGTGAGCCTGCGCCCGCTGCGCGCCGTCGCGACCACCGCGACCAGGGTCGCCAACCAGCAGCTCGATCGCGGCGAGGTGACCATCACGGAGCGCGTCCCCGCCTCCGAGGCCGATCCGCGCACCGAGACCGGGCTGGTCGGGGCGTCGTTGAACAAGCTCCTCGATCACGTGAACACCTCGCTCGCGTCCCGGCAGAAGAACGAGGAGCGGATGCGGCGGTTCGTCGCCGATGCCAGCCACGAGCTGCGCACACCGCTCGCCTCGATCCGCGGCTACTCCGAGCTCTCGCTGCGAGCTCTCCGCCAGACGAAGGAACCGTCCGAGCGACCGGAGGTCATCGAGAGCACCACCTCTTCGCTCGAGCGCATCCAGGCGCAGTCGCTGCGGATGACCAGGCTCGTCGAGGACCTGCTGCTGCTCGCCCGCCTCGACGAAGGCCGGGAGCTCGTCTACGGCACAGTCGACCTCACCCAGCTGGCGCTGGAAGGGCTGTCGGATGCGCGCCCCACGGCCGTGGACCACCACTGGAAGATCGACGTGCCCGACGAGCCCGTCACGATCCTGGGAGATGCGGGACGCATGCACCAGGTCGTGGCCAACCTGCTCGCGAACGCCCGCACGCACACGCCGGCCGGCACGACGGTGACACTGAGCGTCGCGCAGGAGGGCGATGAGGCGGTGCTGCGCGTGCACGACGACGGTCCGGGGATCGATCCGGCCATCCGAGACGAGCTGTTCGCCCGCTTCGCCCGCGGAGACAGCTCCCGTGCGCGCCAGACCGGCGGGACAGGGCTCGGCCTCGCGATCGTGAAGGCCATCGTCGAGGGCCACCACGGCTCCATCACGGTGGACAGCGAGCCAGGGAACACCACCTTCAGCGTCCGCATCCCGACGAATCCGGCGGCCTCCCCCGACACCGCCGCTACGGACGCCTGACCCGCAGCACAGCGCCCGCCACGAGCACAGCGCCCACCACCATACTGAGCCCGCCACGACACTGAGCCCACCACGATGCTGAGCCGCGCGCGAGAGGATTCCTGCGCCGGCGGGATCAGTAGCCGGCGAAGGCGTCCGTGGTGAGGCTGCGGGCCTTCTGCAGTGCGGGCGCGAGATCGGCGATCAGGCGGGGTGGTCCCGAGATGAACGCGTGGCGCGCGGCCAGATCGGCAACGGCACGCTCGAGGGTATCGGCGTCCAGACGCGCCCCCTGAGCCCAGGACCAGTGCGAGGGCAGGGCGGCCGGCTCGTCGCGCGTGAACACGACGGTGCGCACGCCTGTCTCGGCCAGCTCGTCGCGGAACGCGAGCTCCGAGGCGTCTGCGGCGACGTAGATCAGCACCACGTCGCGCCGTTGCCCGGTCGCCTGCAACTGCCGCAGCTGCGACACGAAAGGCGTCACGCCGATACCTGCCGCCACCATGAGCACCGGCTGTTCGCCCCGCGGCAGGATGAAGTCGCCCCAGGTCCCGGTCACGGCGAAGGTCGCCCCCGGCTCGGCGGCCGCGAGAGCCCGCTTGTAGCTGGAGGGGTGCTTCTGGTCGCCGTTCTTGTAGGCGATGCGCAGCATGGGCAGGTCGGCCGGCGCCGACACGATGCTGAACTCCCGGCGGGTGCCGCGCGCGTCGGGGCGGTGGTGCGGCACGTCGAGCTCGAGATACTGACCAGGGAGGAAACGCACACGGCCCTTGGCGCGGAAAGTCAGCTCCTGCGCGGTCGGGGTGACGAACTGACGCCGTTCGAGCACGAGCCGCACCGACCCGCGCAGTGCGAAGGCGAACGCGACCAGGTTGCCGATGAGCAGCGCGCGCTCCTGTCCGAGGGTGAACAGGCCGGCCACGGAGAGGGGCCACCCCGCGAGCAGACCGACGACGACGGCCACCACGAGCTGCTGCCGACGCCGCGGCGGAAGAGTGAGCGGCTCCGAGAGCATGAAGGCCCCGAGGAAGAGGAACGGCGACTGCAGCACGGCGAACTGCAGGGCTGTCACGACGTCGAAGGCGACATCGAACTCCACGGCCTGGACTGCCTGCCGCACCACGGAGGTGGCGACCGCGACGATCAGGAACACCAGCACGACGCGGATCTTCTCGGTGCGCCACAGCACCAGGAGACCGAGCACCGCGACCGGGATCGTGAGCACGGGCGTGCCCACCCACCACGCCGACGAGGTGCCCAACCACTCGAAGGCCCCGAACGCCCCGAGGATCGAGACGACGGCGGCGCCGAACGCGGCCGGGTTGAAGATGTGCCGGCCCCGCCAGGCGATCAGATACTTCGACACGCTCGCGACGGCACCGGCGATCGCGAGGCCGACGAGTGCACTCGGCTCGACGCCGGGGCGGAGCACGAACAACAGGATGAGGGCGGTCACGACCGAGGATTCGATGCGCCAGGGCAGCCGCAGGATGCGCTGCGCGACAGCGTCGACGACCGAGATGACGAGCGCGAGCACGAGGAAGGACGCCACGAGCTCGAGCGGGGTCGGCGAGACGATGACGCCGAACAGCGAGAGCACGAAGGCGATGACGGCGAGGGCGATCAGCGCGAACAGGACCAGACGGTACATCGACAGCGAGCCCAGAACGGCGAGGACCCGCTGACGCGCAGCGGTGAATGAGGTGATCACGATTCCACTCTTCCCTGGTTCTGGACGGTGAGGAACAGTTCGGCCGGAAATCCGGGGGAACGCTGCACCCGTCCGTCGGTGCTCATCCGCACCCACTCGGTTCCCCAGGCCGCAGCGATCTCAGGGCCGCCGTCGAAGAAGAGGGCGGTCGCCACAGCGTCGGCCCTCATAGCGTGGGGCGCCACGGCCCAGGTCGCCGCCCAGGTGCGCACCGGGGTGCCGGTGCGCGCATCCAGGACGTGGTGGAGCCCGCTCCCCCACGCCCGACGGTTGATGGCCGAGGCGCACAGGGCCTGGTCCTTCACCTCGATGACGCCGATCGCCTTCGTCGCGTCATAGGGGTGCTCGAGGGCGATGCGCACACCGGCCCCGCGCACCCGGATGTCGCCACCGGCATCGATCACGAGATCGCCGGGCACACGCTCCAGCACCGTGGACACGAGATCGACGAGGCGACCCTTCCCGAGGGCGCCGACGTCGAGCAGAGCCGGAGCCGAAGCCCTGACCTCGCCACCATCCCACGAGAGATGCCGATCCCACTCTTCCGGCGCCGGGAGCGGCTGCCCGGCGATCAGCGTGTAGGCCGCGTCATAGCCGAGCGCATCCAGGCTCGCGGCGACGAGGGGGTTCACCGCACCGGCGGTCGCCGCGGAGAGCTCGCGATACGCGTCGAGCATGGGGGCGGCGTCGGCGGAGGCGAGAACGCCACCGAGTCTCCCGAGGCGCACGACCTCGGAGTCTGCACGGAAGCGGGACCATTCGCGGTCGAAGCGCTCGATCTCCGCCGTCACCGCCGCCTTCGCGGCAGCCGGGAGCGGGTCGGTCGTCTCGATCTCCCAGTGCGTTCCGATGGCCTCGAAGCTCCAGGTGGCCATGCGGCTTTCAGGCGCCTACGCGGCAGCCTGCTCCTTGATCGACTCGACGGCGTCGTTGAATCCGCCGCTGGTGAGCGACGAGCCCGCGACACGGGTGACGTTCAGCTCGTCGATCGGCTTGCCGTCGACCTCGGCGGCGATGCCGTCGATGAACTCGCCCTGGTAGCGCTTGCTCTCGGGCGCCTGCGGATCACCCGTGACCTCCACATCGGTGACGACGCCGTCGGCGAGCGTCAGCGTGACGGAGATCTTCTCCACCGTCTCGGGGGTCTGGTACGAGCCCTCGGCCGTGTAGGTGCCGTCGGTGTAGGTCGCCGTGGCGTCACCTCCCGAAGACGATGCGGAGGCACCCGTATCGGGAGTGCTGTCGGCTCCGGAAGAGCCCTCGGCATCGGCAGAGCCGGAGCATCCGGCGAGGACGAAGAGACCTGCGATCCCGAGGAGTGCGGATCCCTTGCGGACAGAGGTCGGTACGGTCGTGCGGATCATGGTGGTCCTCCCGGCTCGGTGTCGGTCGACGTGGTCGTCGACCCCCTCACGCTAGGCATCGCGCCTATGAACGGGCTGACGTAACGTGTTACGCGTCTCCGCCGAACATGCTGGTGACGGAGCCGTCCTCGAACACCTCATGGATCGCGCGGGCCAGGAGCGGGGCGATCGGGAGGATGGTGAGCTTGTCCCACTGGCGCGACTCGGTGAGCGGGATCGTGTCGGTGATGACGACCTCGTCGATGGACGAGTCCTGCAAACGATCCGACGCCGGGTCGCTGAAGATCGCGTGGGTCGCGGCGACGATCACGCGGTGCGCCCCGTTCGCCTTGAGAGCCTGCGCAGCCTTGACGATCGTGCCACCGGTGTCGATCATGTCGTCGACGAGGAGGCAGGTGCGTCCCTCGACGGCACCGACGATCTCGTGCACGGAGACCTGGTTGGCGACCTTCGGGTCGCGACGCTTGTGGATGATCGCGAGCGGAGCGCCGAGGCTGTCCGACCACGTGTCGGCCACGCGCACGCGGCCCATGTCGGGCGATACCACCGTGAGGATCTCGCGGTCCTCCGGCGAGAGGGTGCGCTCGAAGTAGTCGAGCAGCACGGGCTTGGCGAACAGGTGGTCGACGGGACCGTCGAAGAAGCCCTGGATCTGGGCTGCGTGCAGGTCGACGCTCATGACGCGGTCGGCACCGGCGGTCTTCAGCAGGTCGGCCACGAGACGGGCGCTGATCGGCTCGCGACCGCGACCCTTCTTGTCCTGACGCGAATACGGATAGTACGGCGCGACGACGGTGATGCGCTTCGCCGACGCGCGCTTGGCCGCGTCGATCATGATGAGAGTCTCCATGAGCCACTCGTTGACCGGCTCGCCGAACGTCTGGATCAGGAAGAGATCCACTCCACGGATGGAGACCTCGAAGCGCGCGTAGATCTCACCCGATGCGAACGTGCGGTGCTCGACCGGGGCGATCTCGGTGCCCAGCGCCTCGGCGACCGCCGCCGTGAGGGCAGGGTGCGAACGACCGCCGGCGACGACGAGCCGCTTCTTGGTCTTGGCGATGATCCCGGGGGCCACGCCGTTGTCGCGATCCAGATCGACCGTCTTCTTCTTGCGCGCCATGTCCGCCTATTCCGCCGAATTCTCCCGGGACGCAGCATCCGCCGCGCCCGTCCCTGCTCTGTTCTTCTCGACCCAGCCCTCGATGTTGCGCTGGGGGGCGACGCTCATGGCCAGAGCGCCGGCGGGGACGTCCTTGCGGACGACGGCACCTGCACCGGTCTTCGCACCGGCTCCCAGCCTAACGGGCGCGACGAGCACCGTGTGCGACCCGGTGTGCACCTCGTCGCCGATCTCGGTGCGGTGCTTGTTCACGTCGTCGTAGTTGGCGGTGATCGTGCTCGCACCGAGGTTCACTCCGCGACCGATCGTCGCATCGCCCACGTACGACAGGTGCGGCACCTTGCTGCCCTCGCCGATCTCGGCGTTCTTGGTCTCGACGTACGCGCCGATCTTGCCCTTGGCGCCCAGCACAGTGCCGGGGCGGAGGAAGGAGAACGGACCGACCGTCGCCTCGGCGCCGATGACGGCCAGCGTCGCATCCGTGCGGCGGACGACCGCATCCTCACCGACCTCGCAGTCCACGAGCGTCGTATCGGGGCCGATGACAGCTCCGGAGGCGATGGCCGTTGCCCGCAGGATCTGCGTGTTCGGGAGGATCGTGACGTCGGGCGAGAGTGTCGCGTCGTCGTCGATCCACGTGGTGGCGGGGTCGATCACGGTGACGCCCTCGAGCTGCCACCGGCGCACGATCCGCTGGTTGAGCAGGCGCCCGACGAGCGCGAGCTGCGTGCGGTCGTTCACGCCGTAGGTGACCGTGACATCCGACACGACCGACGCCGCGACGCGGTCGCCATCGCGGCGGAGCAGTCCAGGCACGTCGGTCAGGTACATCTCGCGCTGAGCGTTGTCGAGGCTCAGCTGCGGCAGGTAGGTACGCAGCGTCGCGGCGCGGAACACGTACATACCGGCGTTGATCTCACGGACGGCCGCCTCTTCCGGGCTCGCATCCTTCTGCTCCACGATGCGGTCGACCCCGCCATCGGCATCGCGCACCACGCGACCGTAGCCGGTGGGATCCTCCACCAGCGCGGTCATGAGTGTGGCAGGCGCCCCGGACGCCCGGTGCTCAGCGAGGAAGGCCGAGAGGGTGCCGGCATCGGCGAGGGGGCAGTCGCCGGAGAGCACGAGCACGTCGCCCTCGAAGTCGGCGGGCAGCGCATCGACGGCCACCTGCACCGCACGACCCGTTCCGGGGATGTCGTCCTGGTCGACGAAGACCGCGTCGGGATAATCGGCGGCGAGGGCGGCCACCACCTGGTCCCGCTCATGCCGCACGACGACCTCGACGTGCGTCGCCTGCAACCGCTGCGCTGTGGTGAGCACGTGCCCGACGAGTGGACGTCCGCTGATCGGGTGCAGCACCTTCGGCAGACGCGACTTCATGCGAGTGCCCTGCCCTGCGGCGAGGACGATGATCGCGAGATTGTTCCCAGTCATGCTCCGCCGCCAGGACTCGAACCTAGACCTCACAGCTCCAAAGGCTGTCGTGCTGCCATTACACCACGGCGGACCGCGCCGCCCATGAAGGCACCGCGGGGACAAGTCTGCCATGCTCCGGCCCCGGTTCCGCTGACACCGCGGCCCGTCATCCGCGTGAAATACCGATCTGCAATGCTGGCGACATGAGCATCGTGATCGAACGGGTGCAGGCCGCGAGCCCCGCCCTGGCCGAGTTCCTGGTCGCCCACCATGCGGAGTTGGAGCACACCGCTCCTGCGGAGAGCCGCCACGCCCTGGTGTTCGAGCGGTTGCTGGCTCCGGGAGTGCGGCTCTTCGCCGCGCACCTCGACGATGCCCCCGTGGCCACCGGTGCCCTGGCGACTGTCGAGGAGGGACACGAGGAGATCAAGTCGATGCGCACGGACCCCGCCCTGCGCGGACAGGGCCTCGGCCGCGCCATGCTCGCGTTCCTCCTGGCGGACGCCGAGTCCAGGGGCATCAGCCGCCTCTCGCTCGAGACCGGGAGCGCGGACTTCTTCATCCCGGCACGTGCGCTGTACGCCGCGGCGGGATTCCGCGAGTGCGGCCCGTTCGGCGGCTACGCGCTCGATCCGTACAGCACGTTCATGACGGTCACGCTCCCGACCGCGTCCTGATCTCGTCGCCGCGCGCGCGATAATGGGCGGATGAGCGAGGTGGATGAGGTCGACCGGATCGTCGGCGCGTGGAACACCCAGCGTCCCGACCTCGACTTCTCCCCGCTCGAGGTCCTGTCACGGATGGACCGGTTGTCGCGGCACCTCGATCGCGCCCGCCGCGATGTGTTCCGACGGAGCGATCTGGAGCACTGGGAGTGGGACGTGCTCTCCGCGCTGCGGAGAGCGGGGGCGCCGTTCCAACTCTCCCCCAAGCAACTGCTCCAGCAGACCCTGGTCTCGAGCGGCACCATGACCAACCGGATCGATCGCCTGGTCGGGCGTCGGTTCGTGCGGCGCGAGGCCGACCCAGGCGACGGTCGCAGCGTGCTGGTGACGCTCACCGATGACGGGCGCATCCGCGTGGACGCCGCCATCACGCGTCTGGTGGATGTGGAGGCCGATCTGCTGCAGGCGCTCTCCCGCTCCGACCGCGACCGCCTCGCGGGGCTGCTGCGCAAGCTGAGCCTGAGCTTCGACTCGTGACCGGCCGCAACTGATGGGCATGCCCTCTCCCCTGCCCGTGCGCGACGGCGTGGGAGCCACACGGCTGCACGTGCCCCTCACCGGCTCGTGGCCCACGGTCGCTGCCTACATGATCGAGAGGTTCTTCCACCTCGATCCCGAGCGGCTGCTCGAGCGGTTCGATCGCGGCGACATCGTTCGCGCCGACGGCTCTGCGGTCCCGCGCGATGCCCCGCTCGGGAGTGTCGAGTTCATCTGGTACTACCGCGAGCCCGCCATCGAGACGCGGATCCCGTTCGAGATCGAGATCCTGCACCAGGACGAGCATCTCGTCGTCGTGGACAAGCCGCACTTCCTGCCAACGACTCCCGGCGGCAAGTTCCTGCAGAACTCGGCACTGGTGCGGCTGCGCAACCTCCTCGACAACCCGGACCTGGCGCCCATCCACCGTCTGGACCGCGCGACCGCCGGACTGCTGATGTTCTCGACGCGACCCGCCACCCGCGGCGCCTACCAGCTGATGTTCGAGAACCGGCAGGTGCAGAAGGTCTACGAGGCGGTGTCCGCGCTGCCCCCGCACGGCGAACTCCCCTCGTTCCCGCTCGTCTACCGCAACCACATCGAGAAGCCGCGTGCCCAGGTGCGGGTGCAGGTCGACGACACCAGGGAGCCGAACGCCGAGACGCTGATCGAACTGATCGGCGCCGATGACCGTGTGGTGCACACCCTGCTCCGCCCGCACAGCGGGAAGATGCATCAGCTGCGCGTGCACCTCGCCGCCCTCGGCATGGGCATCCTCAACGACCGGTTCTACCCCGAGCTGCTCGACGATGTGCCGGACGACTTCGACCGCCCGCTGCAGCTGCTCGCTCGCGAGCTGCGCTTCGTCGATCCGCTGAGCGGCGCGGAGCGGGTCTTCACCACGAGGCGGGCGCTGCAGCACGCGCCTCGTGGTGAGAATCCGTAGGCTCGCGTCAGCGGCGCATGACCTTTCGGGCCAGGCGGGTTCCGAGCATCTGCACGAGATGCACGAACACGACGATGAGGACGATCGCCGCCCACATCACGAGCGGCTCGAACTGCCGGAAACCATAGATCTGGGCGAATGCGCCGAGGCCACCGCCACCGACGAGTCCTGCCATCGCCGTCATGTCGATGAGCGCGACCACGATGAACGTGTAGCCCAGGATGAGCGGTCCGAGCGACTCCGGGATCGCCACAGTGAACAGGATGCGCCAGGGCCCCGCACCCATCGCACGCGCCGCCTCGATCACGCCGGGCGAGACCGAGATCAGATGCTGTTCGACGATACGTCCGATCGCGAAGGCCGCGGCGAGACCGATGATGAAGGCACCCGCCGTCGTGCCGATGCCCACACCGACCACGGCACGGGCCAGCGGCTGCGCGACCACGAGGAAGATGATGAACGGGATGGGGCGGAAGAAGTTCACCACGAGGTTCGCGAACAGCGAGACCGGCTTGTTCTGCGCGAGGCCGCCCGGCCGCGTCACGTACAGGATGATGCCGATAGCGAGACCGAGCACGCCACCCAGCACGAGCGCGAAGGACGTCATGTAGAGCGTCTCGAGGGCAGCCGCCCAGAATTCCGGCCACAGTTCGTTCAGGCGTTCCATCAGCGCGCCTCCTCTCCGGCGATCTCGGTCACTTCGACACGTCGGGCGATGCTCGCGAGGGCGCGATCGATCGCCGCGGCGTCACCGCGGATCGCGAGTGTCAGGTGCCCGAAGGCCCGTCCGCGGATGTCGTTGATGCCGCCGTAGACGAGCTCGAAGTCGAGGCCGGCACCGGCGAGATCGAGGAAGACCTGCGCCTGCGAGGAGTCGCCGTCGCGGAACGAGAACGTGACCAGGCGGCCCTGATGGCGCTCGCGGAGCACCGCCAGCTCTGCGGGTGACGGCACGCCCTTGACGACCGTTCCGACGAAACGCTGCGACGCCGGGTTCTGCGGCGCGGAGAAGACGTCGAAGACATCGCCGTGCTCGATCACGCGACCGTTCTCCATCACCGCCACCTTGGTCGCGATGGTCTGGATCACATCCATCTCGTGCGTGATGACGACGATCGTGACACCCTGCTCGCGATTGACGCGCTTCAGCAGATCGAGCACCTCGTGGGTGGTCTGCGGGTCGAGGGCGCTGGTGGCCTCGTCGGCGAGGAGGATCGCGGGCCCGGTGGCGAGGGCACGGGCGATGCCTACGCGCTGCTTCTGGCCGCCGGAGAGCTGTTCGGGATAGGCCTTCGCCTTGTCGGAGAGACCGACGAACGAGAGCAGTTCCGCCACACGTGTCTCGATATCGGCCTTCGACCAGCCGGCGAGCTTGAGCGGATACGCGATGTTGGACTTGACGCTCCGCGAGGAGAACAGGTTGAACTGCTGGAAGATCATGCCGATCCCGCCGCGGACCTTGCGCAGCTCGCTCTCCTTCAGCGCGGTGATGTCCACGCCGTCCACCGTGATGGTGCCGCTGGTGGCCGGCTCCAGTGCATTGATCAGGCGCACGAGGGTCGACTTGCCCGCCCCGGAATAGCCGATGATCCCGAAGACGTCGCCCTTCTCGATCGAGAGGGAGACGTCGTCGACGGCCACGACCTCCGCGCCGTCACGGGTGCGGGGCGGGTACGTCTTGGACACGTTCGTCAGGGTGACGATCGGCATGTGGTGCTCCGGTCTGCTTCGGGAACGAAGAATCGGGTGACGCGTTTTCGCGCCACCCGATTCTCCCTCATCGGACGGGGTGGATCTCCCGCGTCCTACTTCTTCGCGTCGGCGTCCTTCTGGACCTTCGCGAGCGAGGCGACCAGGTCATCCACCGGCGTCTGCAGCGCCACGGCGGTGCCGCCCGACGACTCGAGAAGGCCCTTCTGGACGGCCTCGTTCGTCTGGAAGATCTCGACGAGCTTGAGGTAGGTCTCGTTGTCGGCGTCCTCCGCACGAGCGGCGAAGATGTTCACGTACGGCAGCGCGCTGGGATCCTCGGGGTCGTCCTGGGCGATCGCGTCTTCGAACGTGAGGCCGGCGTCCTGCACGAAGTCGTTGTTGATGATCGCAGCGGCGACGTCGGGCAGCGAGGTCGGGATGAGCGCGGCCTCGAGCGCCTTGACCTCGACCTTGGACTTGTCGGTGTCGATGTCGGCGAGGTCGGAGTACGGCGTGCCGCCGCTCTTGAGCTCGACGAGGCCGGCCTGCTGCAGCACGTTCAGCGCACGCGCCTGGTTGGAGGCGTCATCGGGGACGGCGACGGTCTCGCCCTCGGGGATGCTGTCGACGTCGTCGTACTTCTTCGAGTACAGACCGAGCGGGTAGATCGCGGTCGAGCCGATCGGGGTGAGGTCGGAACCCGAGGCGTTGTTGTACTCGGCGAGGTACACGATGTGCTGGAACTGGTTGAGGTCGATCTCCCCCTCGGTGAGCGCGGGGTTCGGCTGCTCGTAGGAGCCGAAGTCGACCAGCTCGACCGTGATCCCCTCTTCGGCTGCGGCGTCGACGAAGGCCGGCCACTGCTCGTCGCCCTTGCCGACGACGCCGATCTTGACGACCTCGTTCTCGGAGGACCCCTCGCTGCCGGATCCGGCATCGGACGACCCCGTGGCGCACCCGGCGAGCGCGACGAAGAGCGGGACCGCGGCGAGCGCGGCCAGGATGGAAGTGGTGCGGCGTGACATGTGAAGGAGTTCCTCTCTTGGGGGACTCGAATACGTTAGGCAGGCCGCGCGGCGCACGCGGAATCGAGTGTCACACGGCGTCACAGCGAGGCGTGGTCAGGGCCGCGGCACCCTCAGGGCCAGCTTGCCCACGTAGTGCTCTCCGAGCGCCCGGTGCGCCGTCGCGATCTCATCGGCGTCGAAGACGCGGGACACATGCGGTGAGATGTGACTCGACTCGATGACCTCGTTGAGACGCTGCAGTGCGGCGCGGCTGCGATCGCCGTCGTAGAAGGACACCCGATCGACGAGCTGCGCTGACGGCGGCGGGTTCACGCCGTGCGCCCACGCGATGCGGCCGGTGGGTGCGACTGCGCTCAGTGCCTCCT
>NZ_QOAY01000273.1:0-7995 GCF_003314775.1 Microbacterium sp. H6
AGCGCGGCGACGTCGGCGCGGCGCCAGCGGGCGTTCGCGGCCGCGAGGAAGATCTGCGCCATGGTCGCGGAGGTGTCCGCGGCCGGGGGAGCGGCGAGGATCTCCCGGATGCGGGGGGACAGGTCGCGGCGTTCGCCGGCGAGGTAGGGGTGCCCGTCGGCGTCAGCGTCGACGTCGCGGGGACGGGTGGCCTGTGCTGCCGGCGGCAGCTCCACGCCTTCCTCGTCCAGCCACACGTCCAGGTCTTGGAGGCGCTGCGGGGTCGTGGTGGGCCTCAACAGCACCTCGACCGGTCCCAGGGGACGGGAGTGCCCGCCCGCGCGGTGTGGCGACAGCGGCGGCCGAACCGCACCGGTAGCGGGGTTCGTGAGCGGCGAGAGATCCAGAGAGGGCAGAACGGTCCGCGCTCGGCGCGCGAGCTGGTTCACGGTGCCAGCGTCAGCGGGCGCGGTGAGCGCGATCCAGACGTGGCGGCCGCCAGAGGGGCCGGACTCGCAGACGAGATACGCGATCGCGAGCTCGTCGAGCCACCGGGTCAGTCGGCGAGCATCTTTCGCCGGGTTGCCGCCCTTGGCGTCCAGGTCGAAGCACAGGTACCGGAATCCGCCGGCGGTGTCGGTGAGGGGGAGGGCCCAGGGGCCGTCAGGGGCAGCGGTGCTGTCGGACGGGTAGGTGGCGGTGTAGCTGTTCGTGAAGTCGCCGTGCGCGTCGCGGACGTCGACGCGGACGCTGCGTCGACGCGTGAGCTGGGACAGCGACACGGTGAGATCCCAGGCAGACTCCGGTGTCCCCCAATCGGAGGACACCCCGCGGCGTGTCGCGTCTAAGACGGCATGGAAATCTGCGTCAAGTGGCGTTATGATGGGGTCAACTCCTTTCGAGGTAGCGCATGACGAAGCCCCGGTACCCTCCGGTTCTTCACTTCTCGATCCGTGTCCGTCGCCAAACATCTACGGGTCGAAATACTTGGGAGAAACCCGCCGCACATGCGGCGGGTTCTTTCGTTAAGCGGCTGGCACGCGCAGCATCCCGTCTTTGAGTGGCCGTTCGGGGAACCAGGTGGGACGCCCATAGGCGTCGAGCGGAAGGTGCTCGACCATGAGGTCGAACAGCTCCGACGGCGAGATCTCGAGTTCCTGCGCGAGCGCTTCCCAGCGCTTCTTGCTGGTGAGCTCGACCTCGTAGCCAAGGTTGGTCGGCTGTACCATCGTCCCTCTGGGACGGCGGTAGGTCCGCCGCTTCTTTTCGTCAGCCATGCAGTCAGTTAACCCCAAGGTCAGGGTTAACACCGGCGCGACACTCCGGGCCTTCAACCCGTACTTGAAACCCGGCATCTCAGCTGGCGTCGTCGCCCGTCAGGGGCTCTCCGAGGAGGTACTTCGAGTACTCGCGGAGTTCGCGGCGGATCGCCTCGCGATCGGCTGCGTATCTGACCCGCTGCCCGTTGCGGTCGTCGCGTGCGTCCGAGGTGACAATGCCATCAGCTTCAAGCTCGCGCACGTGGTTGAAGATCGTGCGGTGCGAGGCGCCGCCGAGGGCCTTCTCGATTTCGCCTGTCGTCATGGGCTCGGGGTTGGTCGCTAGGAGCCGCACGATGGCCGCTCGGATGGGGTTCGCACCAAACACTTTGACCGCCCTCGCTGGTTCAGGAGGCAGCGGCTGATCGGGAGATGCGTAGCGAGGCATCTGCCAAGTCTGCCGTAGCCGGTTCTGAGGCTATCAAGCAGGCAGGTTAACTGCAAGCTTGCAGAAGGTTTGCAATCTCGCAGGCGGCACGCACCGCTACTCTCCGAGGAGTTCGGCGTGCAGCGCGGCGAGAATCTGGCGGACGCGGGTCTCGTTGACGGTGTAGCGAAAGTTGCGCCCGGTGCCGCGCTTCTCGGGCGGCACATCGATGGTGACGACGTCGAGCTCGACGAGGGTACGCAGGACGCGGCCCAGAGATCCTCGGGGAGTGTCGGTGCCGGCGAGGATGTCGGAGAGGTACGCACCGGGGTTCTCGCGGATGTACTCGACCACGCGGAGGTGTGCGCGGTTGCGCACCAGGTTGACGGCGTCGTCAAAGAGATTTGGGGTAGCAGGCATGCGGCTCAGCATCCTTTAGGGTGCGGGCGTGGCGGTCGGGTCGCCAGGGCCGGTTCGTCGAGGGAGGGCGTACAGGTAGGTGGTTTCGACTTTGTCTGCGACGATCCAGGCCATCTCGGTGGTGATCCCGCTGGGTGCTATCGGGTCGAGCGGGAGTTCTCGGGTAGTGAACGGGGTCACCTGTGGCTGGTCATCGCTGACGTTGGTCCAGCTAGCTTGACGGCTGGCTGTCCCGTACACAATGGTGCCAGTGATTGCGGTGGGCGTGAGGTTGCCGAGCGGTTGAACGCTGGGATTGGTGCCGTACCGGATCCAGACGTTGCCGTAGGTGAGGGTGGTCCCGTCGATCGCGTGCAGCGGCACGGAGTCACTGCGGATGCCGCTCGTGCGGGTTTCGGCCTGGGAGAGGGTTTCTCCCGTGGCGACGTCGACGGCCGCGACGATGCTCTGCTGCCCTTCGGTGCTCCACACGGCGATGAGGGTGGTGGCGTCGGCTGCGGAGACGTTACTGAGCTCGGTGGTCCCGTCGGGGCGGGTGTACGGGGTCTCGGACACGTCGCCGTCGACGGTGATGGTGTAGATCGTGGTGTCGTCGACGGCGATCACGCCGGCGTCGGTGGTCATCACGGGGCGAGCGGTGACGGGGATGTCCTGTCGGGTGATGCCGTCAGCGGTGACGAAGCCCACGGTCTGATCGGGGAGGACGATCAGCGGTTCGGTACCGAGGAAACTTACGTCGGCACCGCGGGGGAGGTCGTAGTCGACGGAGTCGACTGTGCTGTCTTCGACGTAGAGCGGCCAGACGGTGAGGGCGTTGGAGCGCGAGGTCGCGAGGACCTCGTATCCGCCGATTGTGGTGGCCGCGAGCTGCGCGCCTCCACGAGGGGAGCCGTTGCCTTTCCAGACCGTCTTTCCGGTGTCGGGATCCAGAAGCCGGAGATCTCCGGCTTCGGTGGTGACCGCGACACGTCCGTCCGGGAGGAAGGTGGGTTCG
This sequence comes from Microbacterium sp. H6, assembly GCF_003314775.1. Taxonomy (NCBI): domain Bacteria; kingdom Bacillati; phylum Actinomycetota; class Actinomycetes; order Micrococcales; family Microbacteriaceae; genus Microbacterium; species Microbacterium sp. H6. The sequence goes on from NZ_QOAY01000273.1 coordinate 3,080, forward strand.
GTGTTGGAGCGGATCGGCACGGCCCACGCTGCCGTCTGGTCGTATCCGGGAGGAGAGAGGACGGCGAGCTGTTCTCCGACACCGGGCGGCGGCGCGATGGTGGCCGTCGGCGTCGGTGCAGGCCTCGTCAGTGCGATCGCGACCGGCGTGGCTGCGCCGATGACGACGAGGCCGGCGACGGTGACGATCGAGGCGATGACAGCGCGTCGACTGACGCGCCGGTTGCCGATCGCCATTTTGCCGTCGTGCACCTGGTCGACGATGACGTGTGTGGTGCCGTCAGCTTCGACGACCATCCGGTCTGTGCCGTCGGGGGTGGCGGCGATGACGCGGACAGCGTCGTGTCCGTCGGCCTGCAGGATGCCGGCGACGTGGTCGATCGCCGCATCGGTGGCACCCTCGCCGGTGGCGATGGGTACACCGTCGAGAGTGACGGCGCCCTCGGCGTCGACCTCGAGGCGGTAGACGGGGTAGGGGGGAACGGTGGTCAGATCGATGTCGCTCATGCGGGGATGGTCTCCTCAATGCCCCAGAATTCCCAGTGCCAGGCTTCGTCGGGACCTGGTCCGCCGGGTTCGGCCCAATCGGGGTGCACCCAGCCGTAGCGGGGGGCGTTGGCTTTCAACCACAGGTAGATCGGGTGAGAGAATCTCAGCCGATAATGGCTGCGGTCGCCGACGTCGATAGCGAGCGCCCATCCGTGGTTGGAGGTGCCAGGCTCGGCGGCCTCATCCCCGTAGATCGCTTTGGCCTCGACCTGGCCGGCGTAATCCCGGTACCCGTCGTTGATGGGCAGGTCATAGCCGAACTCCGCCCGGAAGGCGTTGTTCATCGCGATCAGGTTGGCGACGGCGTCACCGCGCAGGGTGTAGTTCGGCGCCCAAGGAATGGGGGCGAGCAGGCTCTCGTCGATGCGGCCGTTCTCGAAACCGCCCCACTGGCCGGGGGGATTCTTCCCGGGCGGGAAGTTGCCGTTATTGCCGATCGGGTTCGCGCACTGGGCTGCTTCTGCCCCGTTACCGGGGTCGATGTTCACTTCCGCGAGAGCGGCGGCGACGTCGACGGCGTCCTCATAGAACTTCTCGTAGTGGTACGGGTCGTCGTTGCCCTGCACCTTGTGGGCGGCAATGCTCGGCTCCATCGATTCCCACCCGGCGACCTCTGCCAGCCGGGTCAGGAAGGTGCGGGATGCCGTCGCCGGATCCGTGACTTCCTCCCAGGTTCCCCACCCTTGGGACACCTGCTGCTGGAAGAGACCGCCACCGTCCGCGATAGAGCCGTCCGGGTTGGTGGCGTCGTCGTCGTGGTTGAGGTTGATCAGCGACGATTCGCCCATAGCAGTCATCACGCCGATGACCTGCGCCTTGACGGGCAGCTTCAGCTCCGTGGCGGCGTTCATGATGATCGCCGCGTTGACCAGCTGCTCGCCCTTCCAGGTGCCGACCTCGTCGACGGGCAGGTTCTCGATGTTCACCTCGTAGTCGATCGTGGGGAACTTCCCCCCGGGGAGGGAAGAGCACGACGTGGCGATGAGGACGAAGATCGCGATGAGCGGGATGCAGATGACACCGCAAACGGCGGCGGCTGCGCCCTTCATCCCAGATCCGCCGGGGGAGTGAGGCGGTCCACGAACCAGGATGGTGTGCCGTTCCCGTGTCCGTCTCCCTGACGGATGAGTTCGATCGTGTACTGGCCGATGTCGGTGGGCACGAGCACGCTCATCTGATTGAAGTTCGGGGCACTGGCGACGACACCGGGGCCCGTGACCTGGGAGGGGCGAACCCTGGCGGGGTTTGTGCCCTCGTAGGCCAGCAGGGCGTCGTTGGTGAGCATGGGAGAGAGCTCGGCCCACCACTCCTCGTAGGAGCGGTTGTGGTTCGCGAAGCTGGTCATGGCTTCCTCAGCCACCCGCACCCCGTCGTCGAGCGCGTCCGGCGCGATGGTGCTGGTGGGCGCGGGCTGGGCCGTCGCTGTGTCCGTGGGTGACGGGCTCGGGTTAGGTGTTGGTCCCGCGTCGGTGCATGCCGATAGCGTGAGCATGAGACCAACGGCGACGACGCTGATATGGGAAGTTCTCGGCTTCCGCGTCATATTCCGCGAGTTTCGGCGTCTACTAGATGACGGTTTCGTCATTTTCCCACCCCCCGTATCTGACTCATCCTTGATACTATAGGATCGCATTAGATCCTGTACACGAGGGGGGCTTCGATGACAGATACACCGACGACCCGCGTTAACCCGTTCCATCGGGTGCGCGGCGCCGAGCAGAGCGACGCCGATGTCGACCAGCTGCGCGGCGAGGAACTCGTGGGTCCGCCGACGCCAGAGTCTGCGCCGTCGGTTCCGCATCCGCTCGAGCAGGTCTTCCCGACGATCCCCGAGGCGCCTGGTGCTCTCGTGTATGTCATCGCACTGCACGGCGGCGCGGGAGCCTCGACGATCGCGGGCCTGATTCGTGAGCAGGCTGCGGATCTGCCGGGGGAGGCTGCCCGCGAAGGACATCGGGCCTGGCCTATCTCCTCGTATTCCGGTATGCCGATGAACGTTCTTGCGGTGGCACGCACTCACTATCACGGCCTCCAGACGGCAGAGAGATTCGCGCTGGCATGGGCTGCGGGGGAGTACCGGGACAGCCGGCTGCTGGGAATCGTGCTCGTCGACGACGGCCCACAGCTGACCAAAGCGCAGCTCAAGGCCGTTGAGCGCATCGGCCGGATGACGCCGCACGGGTGGCGGGTTCCCTGGGCCGAGGGATGGCGCCTGGCCGAGCCCACTCTCAAGACCTCTTCTCCTCGCGTCCGGTGGACCATCGGACGCATTCGCAAGCTTGCTCAAACCCCGCCTACGGAAGGAAAGAAATGAACACTCTGATTGAGGTCGCGACCGCGATCACCGGCGTCCTGCCCAACCCTGAGCCGGAGCAGCCTCCGGGCACGGAGGGCGTATCCACGCTGATCAACTGGCTTGCCTGGGGTGCGCTCATCCTGGGTCTTGCCGGCTTCCTCGCGAGCGCCGGGTACCTCGCATTCGCCGCATTCACGGGCCGCGAGATCCAGGGCTTCAAGGGCCTCGTGATCGCGCTCATCGTGTGTGTCCTCGTCGGCGCTGCCGGCGGCATCATCGCAACGTTCACCGGCTGAGCAGGGGAGAGATCATGAGCGACGACAACAGCGATAGCAACCGCGGCCTGGTCAAGTTCAACGCGTGGTGGCTGGCGGCAGCGATTTTGGTGCTCGCTGTCATCGCCGCTCTCGTACTGGTGCTGACCTTCGGCGGCAGGGACAACCCCGAAGGGGGCACCTCGCCATCAGGCGCACCGTCGACACCGTCCGCGCAGCCGGGCGAGGACGAGTCGACTCCGCCCGAGACAGGGGGTGTCTGCGACCTGCCCTCGGGATCAGACATCCCCACGGTCGGACCCGACGCCGAGTGGGTCAACCGCATGGGACTGCTCACCCCCACGTCGAGTGAGTATGCCGCGGCATCGGCCGACGACACTCTCTGGGGCTGCTTCGCTCCCTCACCGACGGGAGCACTTTTCGCGGCGACCAGCTTCATGGCTGGGCTACAGGAGAGCACTGATGCCGATGCATTCCGGGCTTTCGTCGAAGATGCGGCCGTAGACAACAACGGGCGGGCTCCGTTTATCGAGGAGAACGCCTCACTGGCTCGTTCGCCCGAACCGGGTCGCACCGCTCAGATCTCGGGTTTCCGGTTCGACAGTGTCGAACCGGAGGAGGTCGTGATTCGGGTCGGCATGAGCCAGAGTGCTGGGTCCGAGACGGTGACCGCCTATGTGTCGTTCACCCTTGTCTGGGACAGCGAGAGGGATACCTGGCTGGTCGATGTCGAGAGAATCACTCTCCGCCCCACTCTCGACCCGTTGGCCGGATACACGGACTGGAGCGCTTCGCAATGATCCGCATGGCAGCTGAGGAAGAGGAGTGCCAGGTTTGGGACGCACTCTGCTGGGCTGGCGAGGGCATCAGTGACGCTGCCAATAGCGCGTTCACGGATTTCGTGCGTGATATCTGGAAGCTGCTGATCGATTTTCTCGGGTGGATCAACTCGTTCTGGGTGGGCATCCCGAGCGCGGATGTGACAGCCCCGGCGATTGGTCAGATCAACGGGTGGATGGGCTGGTACACGGCCGCGATTGCACTGATCGGACTTCTTATCGGTCTGGGTCGCATGGCGATCTCGAACGACTTCAAGTCCGGTCTGCCGGCGGTCAAGATGGTCGTGAACCTCATCCTGGTCACGGGCGTGTACGCGGTGGCGTTCGCGGGTCTGACGACGGCGGGCGACCAGTTCGCGCCGTGGATCATCCAGAAGGCGACGGGGGAGGAGCTGAGCCTGTCGGGCATGCTGTCTCTCTCGGAGATGATGCTGATATACCCGGGTGGCGGGCTGTTCCTCGCGATCATCGGCCTTCTCGGCGCCGTGGTGAATGTCCTGTTCATGGTGATTCAGGGTGCTCTCGCGTCGACGATGTTCGCTCTGCTGCCAGCGGTGGCCGCGGGGAGTGGGACCGAGATGGGGTCGAACGCATTTCGTCAGCTGCAGGGCTGGTTGCTGGCCGTGATTCTGTTCAAGCCGGTGGCTGCGATCATCTACGCCTTCGGGATGATGCAGATGAAGAACCCGCCGGCGATCGAGGGCCTCGATGACATCGGGAAGTCGATCTACAACGCCTGCGTCGCCATGGTGATTCTCGGCATGGCGGCCCTCGCTCTGCCGGCACTGATCAAGTTCCTGGTGCCGGTGGCAGCGGCGGCAACCTCGAACGCGTTCTCGGGTGGCGCGGCGGTCGCTGGCGTTGCTGCAGCCGGGTCGGCCGTCGTGATGGTCGGGGCGGTAGCCGCGACCGGTGGAGCGGCTGCACCGGCCGCGGGCGCTGCTGCAGGAGCCGGTGG
>NZ_QOAY01000058.1:0-10697 GCF_003314775.1 Microbacterium sp. H6
TGGCAGGCCGCGCGGCCGCTCGACGCCGACGAGGTGCTGGTGTCGTGCTTCGTGTCGCCAGGTTTCGACTTCGCCGATTGGCGACTCGCCGCATCGCCTACTCTGTAGAGGCAGACCCGCCTCGACACCTGGCGGACCCGCCCTGCCCCGCGCTCTCCTCCCTACCCTTCTTCGCCCTGGAGTCATCGTGCCCTTCGCCCTCTCCCTCCGCCGCGCAGCCGCCGTCACCGCTGCGGCCGCCGCCATCGCGCTCACTCTCTCCGCGTGCACCTCGCCGTCCTCCGACTCCGGCAGCGGTGACGGGTCGGGCCTCTCGACCGTGACCGAGGGCAAGCTCACGATCGCCACCGGCGAGCCCAACTACGAGCCGTGGTTCGTCGACGACGACCCCTCCAACGGCGAGGGCTTCGAGGGCGCGGTCGCGAACGCGGTCGCCGAGCAGCTCGGGTACGCGGCCGACGACATCGTCTGGGTGCGCACCACCTTCGACGGCGCCATCGCTCCCGGTCCCAAGGACTGGGACATCAATCTGCAGCAGTTCTCCATCACCGACGACCGCAAGAAGGCCGTCGACTTCTCGTCGCCGTACTACACGACCACCCAGGCCGTCGTGGCAGTGGGCGATTCGCCCGCCGCATCCGCGACCACCATCGACGAGCTCAAGGCCACCAAGGTCGGCGTCGCCAGCGGCACCACGAGCTACACGGTCGCGAAGGCTCAGCTCGGCGAAGGTAACCTCAGCGTCTTCAACTCGGTCGACGACGTCGTGCTCGCGCTCAAGGGCGGTCAGATCGACGCCATGATCACCGACCTCCCCGGTGCCTTCTACGTCGTCGGCGCTCAGCTCGACGACGGCGTGGTCACCGGACAGTTCGCCGACGCGAACGGCGGAGACGACTTCGGCATCGTGCTGCCCAAGGGCTCCGCCCTCACGGCCGACGTCACCAAGGCGGTCGATGCACTGCGCGAAGACGGCACGCTCGACGAGCTGCAGCAGAAGTGGCTCAGCGACGCGGTCGACGTCCCCGTCCTGAAATGACCTCGACGCCCGTCGACGCGGAGTGGCAGCCGAGCGAGCTCGAGCTGTCACGCCGCGCTCTGCGGCGCCGGGCCACCACGCGCTCGGTCCTGATCGCCTTCGGCAGCAGCCTCGCGCTCGCCGTGGTGCTGATCGTCGTCGTCGTCAACACCCCCGGTTGGGCGATCGTCAGCCAGACGTTCTTCGACCCCCAGGTGGCGCTCGAGAGCATCGGTCCGATCTTCCAGGGGCTGCTCGTCAACCTGCTCGTGCTCGTCATCGCGGTGGTGTGCGTCGCGATCCTCGGCACGCTCCTTGCCACCCTGCGCTCTTTGCGTGGCCCCGTGTTCTTCCCGCTGCGTGCGCTCGCCGCGGCGTACACCGACTTCTTCCGCGGCATCCCGCTGCTGATCGTGCTGTACCTGGTGGGCTTCGGCATCCCCGCGCTCGGGATCTTCCCGCGCATGCCCGCGATGTTCTGGGGCACGATCGCCCTGGTCCTCACCTACTCCGCCTATGTCGCCGAGGTGCTCAGGGCCGGCATGGAGGCGGTGCACCCCTCGCAGCGCATCGCCGCGCGCTCGCTCGGACTCACGCACGGGCAGACGCTGCGGATCGTCGTGATCCCGCAGGGCGTGCGCAAGGTCGTCCCCGCGCTCATGAACGACTTCGTGTCGATGCAGAAGGACGTGGGTCTGATCTCCGTCCTCGGTGCGGTCGATGCCGTCAGGGCCGCGCAACTGATGGTCGCCGAGACCTACAACTTCACCCCCTACGTCGTGGCCGGCCTCATGTTCATCGTGCTCAGCTGGCCGATGATCCGCCTGACCGACGTCGTCACGGCACGTCTGAACAAGCGCGAGCAGGCCGGAGGAGTCGTATGAGCGTGCCGGTGATCGAAGCCAAGGGCGTGCGCAAGCGCTTCGGCGACCACGACGTGCTGCGCGGCATCGACCTCTCGGTCGGCACGCACGAGGTGGTCGTGCTGATAGGCGCATCGGGTTCGGGCAAGTCGACGCTGCTCAAGACCATGAACCTCATCGAGGGGGTCGACGACGGGCAGATCTTCCTCTCGGGGGAGGACATCACCGACCCGCGGGTGGATGCCGACGCCGTACGGGGGCGGATCGGGGTCGTGTTCCAGCACTTCAACCTGTTCCCGCATCTCACCGTGCTCGACAACGTCACGCTCGCCGCGGTCCGCGTGCACGGGATGCGCAAGGCCGAGGCGCGGGCGAAGGCGCGCGCGCTGCTCGAGACGCTCGGGCTCGGCGCCAAGGCCGACGAGTACCCCGACCGGCTCTCGGGCGGACAGCAGCAGCGCGTCGCGATCGTGCGGGCGATCCTCACGCAGCCCGAGGTGCTGCTACTCGACGAGATCACCAGCGCGCTCGACCCGCAGCTGGTCGGCGAGGTGCTCGACCTCGTGCGCGAGCTGAAGGTCCAGGGCGCCACGATCGTGATGGCCACCCACGAGATGTCGTTCGCCCGCGAGGTGGCCGACCGCATCGTGTTCCTCGAGCACGGCGTGGTCGTCGAGCAGGGTCCGCCCTCGCAGGTGTTCGACGCCCCGCAGCAGCCGGCCACGGCGGAGTTCCTGGCCCGCGTGCGGCACTGACACCCGCTAGGACCCGCACGCGCCGACTTCATCCGATCGACGGATAGAAGCGGTACTGAGGGTGGATGTGTGCCCTCGGGCGTTCGTGTTGAGCTTGAGATCTCCGCTGAATCCTCGAGAGGTCTCCTTTGAGCACGCCCCACATCATCCCGTCATTCCCTGCGCCGACGGAGGACGCTTCGGTCGCAGACTCCGGCGACCGTCCGCGACGCGGAGGAGCCACCTCCACGGGTAGGCGCCGTATCGTCGGCGTGGATGTCGCGCGCGGACTCGCGCTGGTCGGGATGTTCGGCGCGCACCTGATGGTCGCGAGCGGTCCCGACTTCACTCTCTCGGATCCGTCGACGTGGCTGGACATCGTCAACGGGCGCTCCTCGATCCTGTTCGCCCTGCTGGCGGGGGTATCTCTCGCGCTGATGACCGGCGGTGCGCAGAACGCGACTGCGGACGAGCTGCGGAAGATCCGGTTGCGCCTGGTCGGTCGAGGAGCGGCGATCTTCGTGATCGGGCTGCTGGTCGAGCTGCTGGGCTCCGGCATCGCCGTGATCCTCACGCTGTACGGCGTGCTGTACATCCTGGCGGCGTTCACGGTGCACCTGCGCACCAGGGTGCTGGTGATCGCGGGGGCGGCGCTCGGCATCCTCGGTCCTCCGCTGCTCGCTCTGATCGGCACGCTCTCGCCGGATCTGGGTGGCCCTGGGCTGTCGCTGGTGCTGTTCGGCACGTACCCGATCACGGTCTGGGCGGCGCTGCTCTGCGCAGGCCTCGTGATCGGCCGCCTCGATCTGACCCGCGTGAAGACGGCGGTGGTCATGCTCGTCTACGGTGGGCTGGTGGCGATCGGCGGATACACGCTGGGTGGGCTGCTCACGCCGCCGCAGCAGGATGTCACGACGTCGAGCTCCGCCTCCGGCTCGAGTTCGGGTTCAGTTCCGGGCTCGATGAGCATGGTCCCGGGTGACGAGGTCGACATCTCCGGGCTGACCTGCCAGACGAGCGACGGCATCGTCGCCTGCTTCGCGCCCGAGAAGGCCTCGCTGTTCGGTGGCGACGGCGGTGGCGACGTCGACGGCCAGTCGTACTTCGACCGGGTGGCGTCGCAGGACCCGCCGGCGAAGATGCTCGAGGCCGTCACCAACTTCTCCGCCCACTCCGGCGGGGTGCTCGAGATCCTCGCATCCGGCGGATTCGCGGTGGCGATCCTCGGGCTGTGCCTGATCGTCACCCGCTACGCGAGGTGGGCGGTGGCACCACTGGCCGCCTATGGTGCTGTGCCCCTCACCGGCTACGTCATCCAGGCGATCCTCATCCTGGCGGGTGCGGCGACCTGGCTCCCGAACCCGGTGCTTCCCTGGATCGCGTTGTCGCTGCTGATGATGGCCGGCGCACTCGTCTGGACGCGCACGGTCGGCAAGGGTCCGCTCGAACGGCTCACGGCGCGTGCGGCCGATGTCATGGCGCTGACCGTGAAGGGGAAGAGCCGGGCCTGAGGACTGCCTCGTTTCGAGGAGGGGCGAGAGCGAGGCGGAAGGGCCGGGGGAGGGCGGAGCTCAGGCGAGCTCTTCCTCCTCCGGACGTCGTGGGCTCGGGTCGGGCGGCAGGATCTCGATCGGCGGTGCGGCCGTGCGCTGTGCCCGCCACCAGATCACGAAGCCGACCGCGGTGAAGACACCGTAGAAGACGTACATGAAGCCGGTTGCGTAGTAGCCGGAGCTGAACAGCAGCGGCACGCCGACCACGTCGACGGCGATCCAGATCAGCCAGAACTCGGTCCAGCCCTTGGCCATGCCGTAGGTCGCGAGCAAGGATCCGACGAACGTCCAGGCATCGGCCCACACCGGCTCCCACGATCCGAGCAGACGGAACAGCGGGGTCAGGGCGACCGTGCCGACGATCATCACGAGCACCATGCCGATGCGTGCGCTCGTCGGGGCCCAGCGGGGAACCACTCGCCCGCCGTCGAGATTCCGCCAGCGGATCCAGCCGTAGATGGCCACGGCGATGAACATGATCTGCCGACCGGCCTGCCCGAGCAGGTGCGGCAGCGACGGGTCGGGGCTCAGCGCTGAGCCCAGGAAGACCGTGAGAAGCAGCAGGTTGCCGATGATGCCGACCGGCCACGCCCACACCTTGCGGCGCATCCCGCCGAGGGCGCTCGCGAGGCCGAACGCGTTGCCCACGACCTCACGCACGAGGAGGGTCTGCCCGCCCGGCAGGATCCACTGCGAGTTGAAGGCTTCGACGAACCACTGCAGCAGGTCCATCGTCAGGATCCGGTGCGGGGTTCGGTGCCGGGTTCGGGGCGATCGTCGAGCACGAGTTGCAGCATGCTCAGATCGAGCCAGCGTCCGAACTTCGCGCCGACCTGCGGCATTCGACCGACCTCGACGAACCCCAGGCGCTCGTGCAGGGCGATGGAGGCCGCGTTGCCGCTCTCGATCCCGGCGATCATCACGTGCATCCCGGCGGCGCGGGCACGCTCGAGGAGGGCCGTCATCAGCGTGGTGCCGATGCCCCGACCGTGCTGGCCGTCCCGCACGTACACCGAGTGCTCGACCGTGTGACGGTATCCGCTGTGCGGGCGCCACTGCGCGTAGGAGGCGTAGCCCAGCACCCCGGTGTCGTCGGCGGCCACGATGACCGGAAAGCCACGGGCCGTGCGATCGGCGAGCCAGGAGATGCGGTCGGCGAGGTCGACCGCCTCCTCGTTCCAGATCGCGGTGGTGTGCAGCACGGCATGGTTGTGGATCGCGGTGATCGTCTCGAGGTCGGCGGTCTCGGCATCCCTGATTCGCACGGCTGTCATCGGCGGGCGGTCTCTCTTCTTCTGCGCTTCGGGTGCGCATCCTTCATCGGCGCTCGGGTGCGCATCGCCGACGCTAGCAGGAGCAGCGGCGTTCGGGTGCGCGGCGACCGAACAGTTACGGGGAGCGGCGCGCCGTCGCCGCTCTTGTCCCCCGAACGGCCTACAGACTCGCGCAAAGACCATGCGTACTGTGTAGAACGTATTGTTTTAGTCGGCGGGTGCATCGGAGGATCTCATGTCTTTGGAACACGCGCGTCGCACGACCGGGCGCACACGAGTGGCCAGCGCGCTGATCGCCCTCGTCCTGTCCGGTGTGGGAGTTCTCGCCTTGGCAGGCCCTGCCGCAGCCGCGCCGGGTGATTGCCCATCCGGGTACACGTGCAGTTACTCGGGTTACAAATACACCAACGACGCATGGCAGCAGCCGTCCACGCACAAGTTCGCGAACTGCGTGGATGTCATGGCCATCGGCTGGAGGTCCTACGGCAACGTCATCTCGTCCACCTTCAACAACGGTCGATCCCAGAACTCCTACCTCTACAGAGGGCCGAGCCAGGCGGGAGCGTATTTGTTCGTCCCGCGAGGGGGCGGCTTTGGGAACGTGGGGAGTTTTAACGATGACATCGAGTCGGGCTATTTCGAAACCACTCGGAGCAGTGTCGGTTCGGCCCTATGCCGGTGACCTGTCCGCGTATGGGTGGCCGCCTGTTCGTGACGACCGCCCTTGCGGTCACGGTTGCCGTGGGTCTGGCGGGGTGCACCGCGCCGGGCAGTGAGGCGGATGCGGGGGTGAAGAATCAAGCTGCGTGGAAGATGCCTCTTGATGAGTTCGTGGTGTACTCCCCGGAACTGGACAACTACGCGGAGCAGCTGTTGATCTCGGATTGTCTGGGTGCGCAGGGGTATGAGTGGCCGGTGCCGTGGCAGGACACGGAATTCCCCCGTGCGGAAGACGTCAACGAGGTGGATCTGCGGTTGTTCAATCTGGAACTGGCGAAGAAATGGGGTTACCACTTCGCGCGGCTGGATGATCCGGAGAGCGCGGAGCTGTGGTTGACATTCACTGAGACGGTCGATTCCTACTTTCCGAATCAGGAGTTGGATGACGCGCTCGTGGCCTGCACCGACAAGATCCGCGCGAAAGACAAGAGCTCTCTCTCCAACTTTGACGGACGGAACTACATTTCGGAACTGACGGCTCAGGCCATGATCATCGTGGAGCAGGATCCGGATGTGGCCAAGGCGGTGAAGGCCTGGCGGGAGTGTCTGACTCCACGGGTGGATTACGCGGTGACCCAGGAGCAGCCTTGGGAAGGAGCTCCCTCCGCTGAGAGACAGAAGTGGGGTGCGGTGACCGGATCGGACTCGCAGCCTTCGGTGGAGGAGCTTGCTGCGGCGGTTGCCGATGCGGAGTGCCAGGAGTCGAGCGGGTGGGCTTCGCTCTGGTACGAGCGGAATTGGGAGGAGCAGGAGAAGCTCGTCGCAGAGAACAGGGACAAGCTCGATCGGATCCGTGCGGACGCGATCGAACGGAAGAAGAAGCTGTTGACGATCGTGGCGGAGAACGCGCCAGCCGCGCCCTAGAGAGGCGGCGCGAGAGTTGGCTCGGTAACGAGCCTTGGCCGATCAGTGAGCAATGAGAGTTCGATGGATGAAGTAGCTGTGCCGGAAACGGCGAGACGGTCCCGCTGGATCGTCGTGATCGCCGTGGTGCTGATCGTGGCGCTGATTGGTGCGGGATTCTGGTTTGCCACGCAGTTCCAGTCGTCGGCGCAGCAGGAGGCCAACGCCAAGGCGCCCGCCCCCGGGCCGGTCTTCGCGGAAGTTGCGAAGGGTTCGCTGGATGGAGAGGTCGGCTTCACCGGGCAGGCGGGGCCGTCGACGCAGACTCCGGTGACGGTGCTTCCGGTCGCGGATGCGTCGCTCACCGTCGTCACCGGACGCCCATTGGCGACGGGTGCAACCGCTTCTTCGGGGCAGGTTCTCACCGAGGTCAATGGGCGTCCTCTCTTCGGTGTGCAATCGGCGTTCTCCTTCTATCGCGACATGGGCGTCGGGGATCGTGGACCGGATGTCGAAGCATTACAGGCCGCACTGGTGGCGCGGTCGTACCAGCTCAACGCTGATGGGCGATTCGGAAGCGAGACGGCCACGGCGGTGAAGCGCTGGTATCAGGACAGCGGCTATGAAGCCCCCACTCGCAGTGCCGCGGCAGAAAAGACGAGCCCGGGAGAGGGCGAGAAGTCGGCGGAGACGAGCGCGAAGGTGCCGACTGCTGAGGGGTATGTTCCTGTCGCCGAAATTCTGGCGATGCCTTCGGCGTCCGCTCAGGTCGTGCAGGGCGTTCAGGTCGGACAGCGTCTGGCGGCGGAGGGCGTGCCGGACTTCATCCTCGGGTCGGCGGATCTGGTGGTCACGATCACGGTTCCCGTCACCGATCTCGGGGATGTGGTCGCAGGCGACGCGGCTGTGATCTCGATCGGTGGCACTGAGGTCGAGGGCACCGTGGGGGACATCCGCCCCTCCGGCTCGGCCGAAGACCCAGAGGGAACGGGCTCGAATGGGGACGCGGAACAGGCAGCGCCCGAGGTCACCTTCGCCGTGGTCCCGAACGCAGCACTGCCGGGATCGGCCGGGCGGGCGCGGGTGACAGTGGTCAAGCAGATCGTGGCCGAGGACGCTTTGATCGTCCCGGTTCTCGCAGTCTCGGACCGAGGGCCTGACAAGACTGTTCTGACAAAGCAGCAGGCGGACGGAACGCTCTTCGAGGTGCCGGTCACGGTCCTGGGCACACTGCAGGGCGAGGTCGCCGTCGAGCCGCTCGAAGAAGGCGCCCTGGAGACCGGCGACCTGGTTCGAGTCGGTTGACGTGACGCTGATTCAGTTACGGGGAGTGCGTCGGACGTACTCGTCGGCAGGTCGGCCCGATGTCGATGCACTGCGCGGTATCGACCTGGAGATCGACCAGGGGGAGTTCGTTGCGATCGTCGGGCCATCGGGCGGTGGCAAGACGACACTGATGAACATTCTGGGTCTCCTCGACGACCCGACGGCGGGCAGCTATGTTCTCGACGGCGAGGAGGCTCGTGCCGGCGACGGCCGCCGTGCGGCGAGCGTGCGGGCACGGACGATCGGATTCGTGTTCCAGGCCTTCCATCTTCTCGAGGCCAGATCAGCCGTCGACAGCGTCGAGCTGAACCTGCTCTACCGGGGCGTGCCGCGTGTCGAGCGGCGTGAGAGTGTCCTCCGCGCCATCGACTCTGTCGGGCTCGCGGAACGCGCGTTCCAGAGCACCTCGACGCTGTCGGGCGGGCAGCGTCAACGCATCGCGATCGCCCGGGCGATCGCCGGGGACGCGAAACTGATCCTTGCCGACGAGCCGACCGGAAACCTCGACTCGGTCAACGCCGCTCGTGTTCTGGACGAGCTTGGACGCATCAATCGCGACGGGGCGACGGTCGTCGTCGTCACTCATTCGGCTGAGGTCGCGGCCCGGGCGCGTCGTGTGGTCCACATCGCCGACGGGGCGATCGTGTCCGACGAGCGACAGCCCGGCACCGGAGCGGATCCGGCACCCAAAGAGTCCGGGGATAGGTCGCTGGCTTCTGCAGTCGACGAGGGGCCCTTCCCTGTTCCGGGCGACGACGAGCAGGCGCAGCTCACCGGGCGCATCCGACTCGCCGACATACTGCGCGACGCCTGGGCGTCGGTGATGTCGAGAAAGTACCAATCGATCGGACAGGGGCTCGCCGTCGCCATTGCCGTGGCATTGACGATCACCACCCTCGGGCTTTCGGCATCGGCACGGGCCCAAGTGTCCGCCACGTTCGATGCTCACCTGAACCGCGAGGTCTCGGCGACGTGGTCGACGGGAGCCAAGCACTCGCTTCCGCCCGAGGAGGTTCCGCAGGCGATCGAGCGACTCAGCGGAGTGGATGCAGCCGCGGTCGTCATCGATCTCAATGTCAGCACGGTCTCGACGTTCGCGGAGGCACGCCAGATCCGGCCGCACGTCGCCATCGGAGACATCGTCGGCGCTGCGCGTCTCACCGTCGACGAGGCACCGTGGCATGAGGGACCTCTGGCTGCCGGTGAGGCCTACGTCGGAGATCTTCTCGCGAAGGACATGCAACTCAGCAGCATCGACGGCGCCCCCACGATCTCGGTTGATGGCATCACCTATGTCGTCGCCGGCATCATCACCACGTCCTCGCGTCTCCCCCTGCTCCGCGGTGAAGTGGTCGTCGGACCCCGCGAAGACATCACGGCGAAAGGGGCCGTCGATGTGACGATGTTGGCCGTGACTTCCTCCGGCGCAGCGCAGCAGGTCGCCAAGCAGTTGCCTTCGGCACTGAACCCGTACGAGCCGGACCGGATCGTCGTCGCTGCGCCGACCGATTCTGCACAGTTGAGAGGACAGGTCGAACAAGGGGTGCAGGCCACCCTCACCGCGTTCACGCTGCTCGCGCTGATCGTCGCGATCGCCGCACTCATGAACGCCACGCTCCTCGCTGTCAACGCACGCCGGGGTGAGATCGGCATGCGCAAAGCGCTCGGAGCCCGAGACCGACAGATCGGGGAACTCATCACCCTCGAATCCGCAATCGTCGGTGTCGTCGGAGGGGCCGCAGGTCTCGTGCTCGGCATGGCGGCAATCCTCGTCGTCACAGTGAGCCAACGATGGGCGCCCGTGTTCGATATCGTGCTGCTTCCCATCGCCATTGCCGTCGGCCTGATCGTCGGCGCCGGAGGAGGTGGATTGGCCTCCATCCGCGCCGCGCGTCTGCGCCCCGCCGAGAATCTCCGCAGCTGACATCCCTGCTGGACGTCGTGCGGGCGCGCTGCGGCCGAACAGTTACGAGGAGCGGCGCGCCGGTGTCGTGCTGACGGCCTCGCGCACGAGGATCGCTCGCCGCATGTCGGCCATGATCGGGTCGAAGAACCGCTCCCGGTAGCGTGCCTCGCTCACAGCGGAGAACACGAAGGGGAGGGCGGCGATCACGGCGAGCAGAGTGGCGGCCTTGAGCAGGTTGACGGTGAGCGGCAGCTTCGCCCCGAAGAACTCCAGGGGCTGCACCGCGAGCGGCTGGGCGGCGCTGCCGGGACCGAGCCAGATGCCGACGACGCCCTGGGGGATCGCGATGCCTCCGATCACGATCAGCAGCGCCGCGAGGAGCCCGGCGAAGAACAGCGCCTGCACGAGTTGCGCGACGGTCATCGCGAGCAGGATGTTGATGCGCTGCGGAGCGTGCAGG
>NZ_QOAY01000213.1:0-5986 GCF_003314775.1 Microbacterium sp. H6
CACCCGGGCCGGGGCGTGACCACAGCGGCGCGCCGCTGCGCCCGAGAGCGGCCAGGTCGCGCTTGACGGTGCGCACGGAGACCTCGAACTCGCGCGCCAGACGCTCGGCCGACACGCCCCGCGAACCGCTGCGGCGCAGCATCTCCGACAGGGCATGCAGTCGCTCCGCACGTTTCACGGGCGGACCATCACGGA
Source organism: Microbacterium sp. H6 (assembly GCF_003314775.1). NCBI lineage: Bacteria > Bacillati > Actinomycetota > Actinomycetes > Micrococcales > Microbacteriaceae > Microbacterium > Microbacterium sp. H6. Next base: position 196 of record NZ_QOAY01000213.1, read on the forward strand.
ATTCATGACATAGATAGTGACACACACCTGTCTGCCGTGCAGCGCAGGCTGGTGGCATGACACACACGAAGAGCAGCCCGACCATCCTTCTCATCGCCGGACATTGGCTGGGGGCGTGGGCGTGGGACGAGGTCCTCCCGCACCTGGACGATGACGGCACTCGCGCGTCCGCGATGACGCTGCCCGGCCTCGACGCGGACGACCCCGACCGCGCCGCGAGGACCCTCGACGACCAGACGGAGGGTATCCGCGAAGAGCTCGTCCGACTCGGGGCTTCGGCGGAACGGCGCGCAGTGATCGTCGCGCACAGCGGTGCGAATGCTCCGGTCAGCCTGATCCTCGATCGGCACCCTGAGCTGGTGGCACGCGTCGTCTGGGTCGATTCGGGACCGGTCGCATCCGGGAGTGTGTTCGCGCCCGACCTGCCGCACGACGTGGACGAGCTTCCCCTTCTGCCCTTCGACGTGCTCGGGCAGCAGGCGAGCCTGGAAGGCCTGAGCCCAGAGATGCTCGCCCGCTTCCGTGAACAGGCCGTCCCCGAGCCGGGCCCCGTGCTGCGCCAGTCCGTCGAGCTCGTGAACGACGACCGTCGTGCCGTACCCACCACCCTGGTGTGCTGCTCGATCCGGAGCGGGCAGGTGCGGGAGCTGGCGCAAGCGGGTCATCCGATGTTCGCGGAGGTCGCCCATCTGATGGACGTCGACATGATCGACCTCCCCACGGGGCACTGGCCCATGTGGAGCCGGCCGGGCGACCTCGCCGAGCTGGTCCGGGCGGCGGCCGCCCGGACCAGCTGATCGAGTCGGAGCGCTACTCGCGCTCGCCTGCGACCTCGAAGATGTCGGTCGGAGTCTCGGCTGCCGCGGCACGACGTTCCTCGCGCCGTGCGCGTCGCTCCGCGCGCTTCGCGATGCGGCGGTCCCGCCGGCGCTCCACCAGTGTGTAGAGGATCGGCACGAGCACGAGCGTGAGCAGCGTCGAGGACACGAGCCCGCCTATCACCACGATCGCGAGGGGCTTCGAGATGAACACGCCGCCACCGGTCAGCCCGAGGGACATCGGGATCAGGGCGAACACCGTGGCGGCCGCCGTCATCAGGATCGGACGGAGTCGCAGACGCGTGCCGTGCTCCACGGCGTCGTCGAGACTCGCGCCCGCCTCGCGGAGGCGGTTCACCAGGTCCATGAGCACGATCGCGTTCGTCACGACGATGCCGATCAGCATCAGCAGTCCGATCAGCGCGGGCAGGCCCATCGGAGTACCGGTGAGGAGCAGCCCGAGGATCGCCCCGGTCGCCGCGAACGGGATCGAGATGAGCAGCACGAGCGGACCACGGAAGTTGCGGAACGTCGCCACCATCACCAGCAGCACGAGCACGATGGCGCCGAGCATCGCCAGACCGAGCTGGCTGAACGCCTCGTCCTGCTGCGCCGACGCGCCGCCCTGTTCGAAGGTGACCCCTGCCGGCAGGTCGGTCTCGGCGATGGCCTTGTCGATGGCCAGTCCGGCGGCGGACAGCCCGCCCTTCTCCGGCGTCACCGTGAGCGTGACCTGGCGCTCACCATCGGCGCGTGTGATGGTCGGAGCAGTGAGCTCCTCCTCGACCGTGGCGATCGCGGCGAGCGGGATCGCGGTGCCGGTGACCTCGGCGGCCGCCTTCTGCTCGGCCTCGGCTGCCTCGGCCTCGGCCTGCTGGGCGGCGGCGTCGGAGCGGCTCTGACGCAGGGCCTTGATCTGCTCGTCGGCGGCCGTGATCCCGGACTGCGCGCCGTCGATCGCACTCTGGAGTGCGGCGAGCTGTTCTGCGCGCTCCGTCTGGGCCTTGAACATGGCCTCGTCGTCGGGGCTCAGCGGGTCCGCCGGAACGATGGGTGCTGCCGACAGCTCGGCCAGTTGACGGTTGAGGGCACCGATCTGGCCGGCCATCTCCGCGCGCTGCTTCGTGGCCGTGTTGATCTGCGAATTGAGTTCGTTCTCCGCCTTGACCTTGGCCTCGTTCGCCTTCGCATCGGCCTTGGCCTGGAGGGCGTCCGCTGCCGCCTTCTGCGCTTCGGCGGTCTGCTGGGGCGTGACCGGAAGCATGATCTCACCGAGCTTGTCGGCGGTGCGTGCCGATCCCGGCGTGCGCACGACGATGTCGCGCTCCTGGCCCTCGTACATGAGGGTGCCGACCGTGGTTCCGGACAGCGCCTCCTGAACGGCCTTGGCGATCATGGAGCGGTCGAATCCGAGGCGCGTGGCCAGAGGCTCGTCGACCTTCACGCGCAGCACCGGCTGTTCACCGGACAGCTCGCTCTTCACGGAGCGCACTCCGTCGGCGTCGGCCAGCTGCTTCTCGAGCAGGTCGCTCGCCGTCCGCAGCGCGGTGGGGTCGTTGCCCTGGATCTGGAGGGCGATGCCGTCACTCGCCCCCGCCAGGGAGGCGTCCTGCGCGGCGAGCTCGATTTCTCCGCTGTCGGGCAGCCCGTCGAGGGCCTTCTGCACCTGTGCTTCGACATCCGCGACCTCGGCGCCGTCCTCCACGCGGAGGTCGTACGTGATCGAGGTGGGTGTGCCGGGGGTCGGCACCGGGATCGACGTGGTGATGTCGGCGATCCCGTCGATCTTCCCGAGCGTCTTCTCGACGGGTTCCGCCGCGGCGACCAGATCGGCCGTGGCCTCCTTCGGCGGGGTCTGCACGACTTGGAGGCTCGCCTGGCCGGACGACCCCAGGAAGTCCGTCTGGATGAACGGGGTCATGCCGAGGGTCACGACCAGCAGCAGCGCGGAGGCCACGAGTGTGATCACCGGGTGCCGACGGGTCGCGTTGAGGGCCGGCATGAACGTGCGCTGCAGGCGGTCCGGAGCGGAGTGGATCTCGTCGAGCTCCGACGGGATGTCGCTCTCGCGGGCGGGTTCGGCGGAGGAGGAGGCCGTCCCGAGCGCTGCCGTCACCGCTGTCGTCGTCGCCGCGGCGGCAGTACTGCCGTCCTCGACCGACTCCGCCGACGAGGGCTGCGCCCCCTCGGGGGTCGACGTCCGGTGTCGGGGTGCCTTGTTCAAGAACCACGAGGCGAGCACGGGCACGATGGTGAGCGACACCACGAGCGACGCGAGCAGGGCGATCGAGACGGTCACAGCGAACGGGCGGAACAGCTGACCGGCGATACCCGAGACGAACGCGATCGGAAGGAACACCGCGACGGTGGTGAGCGTCGATGCGGTGATGGCGCCGGCGACCTGCCGCACGGATGCGACGATGCCGTCGATCGTGAGCGGACCATCGCCGCGTCGCCGCGAGATGTTCTCGATCACGACGATCGAGTCGTCGACCACGCGTCCGATCGCGATCGTGAGCGCGCCGAGGGTCAGGATGTTGAGAGTGTTGCCGCTCCACCACAGGCCCACGAGAGTGATGAGCAGCGACAGCGGGATCGAGACCGCCGCGATGATCGTCGAGCGCCATGAGCGCAGGAAGGCCAGGATCACGAGCACCGCGAACAGCAGGCCGAGACCGCCTTCCACGGAGAGGTCGTGGATCGACTGCTCGATGTAGGGCGCCTGGTCGAAGATGGTGACGAACTCGGCGTCCAGGATCGGTGCGAGCCGGTCGAGCTCGGCGTTCACGCCGTGCGAGATGTCGACGACGTTGGCGCCCTGAGAGGGGATGACCTGGAGCGTGAGGGAGGGCTTGCCGTTGACGCGCGAGATGGTCTGCGCCGGAACCGTCTCGATCGAGACGTCGGCGAAGTCGGCCACCGCGACCGCGCCGTCGGGGGTGGGGACGGAGAGGGTCTGGATGTCCTCCAGGGTCGCCAGCCGGGATCCGACCGTGATCGAGAGCGGGCCCTCGGCCGAATCCGCCTGGCCGGCGGGGAGCGCCGCTCCGTGGGCCTCCAGGAGCGGTCCGAGTGTGGAGGGCTCGACCTTGAGGCGGGTGACGTCTGCGGAGCGGAGGTCGATCGTGATGCGCTGCGTCTCCTGACCGGCGAGCGTGATGTCGCGAACACCTGAGACGGTCTTCAGCGCCGGGACGACGGTCTGCTGCAGGGCGTCCCCGAAGGCCTCCTGGTCGCCGCTGGTCCCCGCGCTCAGCACCATCGCGGGCAGGTCTCCCGCGCCCCCCGAGGCCACGTTCACCTCGGTGCCGGAGGGGAAGCCGGGCTTCAGGGACTCCGCCGCGCTGCGGATGGTGCGCAACGTCTCCTCGTCGTCTTCGCCGAAGGTCCACTCGACGAGGACCTGCGCGTCGCCGGTCGCCGTCGTCGAGGTGACGCTGGTCACGCCGGGTACGGCGCGGACCGCCTGCTCCAGCGGCTCGGTGATGGTGCTCGCCATCTCCTCGGGGGCAAGACCCTGCGACTGCGCCGAGATGAAAGCCATGGGCGCCTGCAGCGACGGCATCAGCTCCTGCTTGAGCGAGTTCATCGATATCAGCCCGAGGGCGACGATCGCGAGCGTCGCGAGCGAGAGGATGAGGCGGTTCTTGAGACTGCTGCGGGTGAGGAACGACATGGCGCGGTGGCGTGCTTTCGTGTGAGGCGCGACGGACGGACAGGCGGACGCGCGGCGGGTGCGGCCGGCGGGCAGCCGCCAGTCGTCGGGCCGTACCGGTTCCCGCCCGGTTCCTGCACAGATCGATGAGAGGCGACTGCGCAGCGGCGACACGGTCGATGCTTCGAGCCTGCCGGTTCGGCCGCACCGGGACATCCCCCCGAGGGCTGATACCGGTCATCCCGCGGGACGATGATCGGCCGGGAAGAGCACGGTTGCGGGAACGTATGCGGTTCTGCATACACTCCCGCAACATCGGCTGCGCTTGGCTCGAAGGCATGAGTGCTCTCCTGGTGAACCCCACGTCTCGTCGCCGAACCGGCCTCCGCGCGTGACCGTGGTCTCGTCGCCACCGCGGGCGGCGTGGGGAGATGCCGCGAAGGGGCTGCTGATCGTCCTGGTGGTCTTCTGGCACGTCGTGCTGAAGACGTACCTGCAGGTCGATTGGCGCATCGGCATCCCGATCCCCGGTGTCTGGGGACTCGCCAGCGATCTCATCTGGCCGTTCCTGATGCCGTTGTTCCTGCTCGTCTCCGGCTACTTCGCCGCCGGTGCACTGGCGCGGCCATGGGCTGCCGTGTGGCGACCTCGGGTCGTGCGCTTCGTCTACCTCTATCTGGTGTGGACCCTCATCCACATGCTCGCGATGTGGGCGTTCCCCGACTTCCCCACGTTCGTTCCCCGCAGCGTGTCCGAGTTCGTCGAAGGGGTGACGATCAGCCCGCCGAACACCTGGTACCTCTACGCGCTCGCGCTGTACTTCCTCGTGGCCAAGGGGCTGCAGCGTCTTCCGCACTGGACGCTCCTGGTCGCCGCATCGGCGCTGTCTGTCACAGTCGCCGCCGGCGTGGTCGACGTGGTGAGCAATCGAGGCTCGCTCCTCTACAACCTGCTGTTCTTCCTGGTCGGGGCCTATCTCGCGCCGCGGATCGGTCGTTTCACGGCACGGCCGCGGCGTCTCGCGGCAGGGGTGCTCCTGCTCGCCTACCTTGCCGCCTACGCCGTGATGCGAGTGACGGGCGCGGAGCAGGTGCCCGGCGTCTGGCCGATCGTGTCGTTCGTCGGAGTGACAATGGGTCTCGCCGTCGCGACCCTGCTCCCGGGGGTGCCGTTGCTGGGGAGAGGGCTGACATGGCTGGGGGCACGCACCCTGCCGGTCTACCTCCTCCACATGCCGCTCCTGGTGCTCGCGGATGCCGCACTGGTGGGTCCCCTGTCCGACGCGGGGAGCGCCGCACAGCTCGTGGGCGCGCTGGTG
>NZ_QOAY01000213.1:6069-14867 GCF_003314775.1 Microbacterium sp. H6
CACGGAGCGCGATGGGCTGTCCTGGCTCTGGGATCTTCCCCGGTTGCGGGCCGACCGGAAGAGTGGTGCCGCTCGCCCGCGCATCCCCTGGCGCACTCCGGTGGCGGTGCTGGTGCTGGTCGCCATCGCCGTCGGGCTGAGCGCGGCGGCGGCGTTCCCGGCGCGCACGTCAGAGGCGCGCGCTTCGTCTGCGACGCGCTCGGGGGAGGTGAGCATCGGAGCGGTCGGGGACGTCCTCCTCTACGACGTGCAGCACGCCGTGCCGGATGATCGCGGCCGGGCATACTTCGACGATGTCCGGCCGTGGTTCACGGAGGACATCGTCACGGGGAACCTCGAACAGGCGATCAGCGCGGAGACCGGGTACGACAAGTGCGGCCGCAGCGCGAGCTGCCTGGCGTTCCGGAGCGATCCCGATGCCGCCGCCCACCTGCAGGGCTTCGACCTGCTCAACCAGGCCAACAACCACAGCCACGACTACGGGAGGACGGGTTTCGACGAGACGAGGACGCTCCTGCGTGCGGTGGGGATCGACGCCGTGGGGGAGCGCGACGAGATCGTCGTCACCCGCGTCGGGAGCACCTCGGTGGCGATGGTCGGATTCGCGCCCTACAGCGGCTTCAACCGCATCACCGACCTGCGGCACGTGCGGCAGCTGGTGCGCGCTGCTGCGGCGCAGGCCGACATCGTGGTCGTGCATGCGCACATGGGGGCGGAGGGCCCCGGCGCCGACGCGGTGACACCGAGCACCGAGTTCATGTACGGCGAGAACAGGGGAGACCCGATCGCGTTCGCGCACGCAGCGGTCGACGCGGGCGCCGATCTGGTGATCGGACATGGCCCGCATGTGCTCCGCGGGGCGGAGTTCTACCGCGGGTGTCTGATCGCCTACAGCCTGGGCAACTTCGGGGGCGGGGGAGTGTTCGGCGCCGAGGAGGAGACACGCTACGGCGCCTATCTCTCCGTCCGGCTGCGAGCGGACGGCAGCCTCGTGGCCGGGCGGGTGCGACCCGTGCGGTTCGAGTTCGACGGTGGCGCGCCGCATCCCGACTCGACCGGTCGGGTGACCGACCTGATGAACGAGCGGAGTCGGCGTGACTTCCCCGACACGGCGGCGCTCATCGACGAGGGCGGTGTGCTCCAGGTGCCATAGCGCGCGTCGGGGCTGGTCGAAGGTCGTCGAAGACTGGACGAAAGTCTCCCCGGTTCGGCGTAATGATCCGACCTCCCGTTCCATCTCTCAGGTGTGAGGGTTGCTCGGTCGAAAGGGGGCCGGGCATTGCGAGGGGTGAGGGAAATCGTGAGTGGTCGAAGCCCAGCGGATCGGCTTATGGATGAGTTGGAGGTCGAGTGCGGGGCGAGCGTGCAATGCGTCACGGATCGGGTCTCCGCCATGATGGGGATCGATATCGAAGTGCAGGTTCTCGGTGAGGCGGAATGGCAGGCGACGCCCAGGCACGTGTTGGTGGAGGGTGATCGCGCCAGGATCCCCGTCCGGGCTTCCGACCCGCGCTGGTACCGGTTGCATGTGGTCGTCCACGAACTCGCGCATCTGCTGAGCGGAGACTCCCGCTGCACCGCCCTTCCGATGTCGTTCGATCAGCTCCGGCGCCCCGCCCAGGCGCGAGTGCTCATGCATGCGGGTATCAGCGGCTTCGAGCCGGACGAACCGGGTGCAGACGAGATCGCCGAGCAGCAGGCCGATGTCCTCGCTCGTCGCCTGGGCGCCTTGCTCTGAACCATCGCGCGGGAGCGCATGAACCGCCCGGGCATCCGTCCGCACTCCCGGCCGGCACGCCGATAACCAGCTTCCGGGCGCGACGGATGCCCCGTGGGTGGGGATTCCACGGGGCATCCGCCCTTCTGCGCCGGCGTCGAACGACGGTGTGAGCTGGGGGCTACGACTCCGTCGACGTATGGGGTGGACGCAGCGGCGCACCGGCGGTGCGGGTCTCCTCCCCCGAGGACGAGCGCACCGCCGGCGTCATCGCTACGCCGTCAGCCGGCGGCGTCGCAGCAGTCCAGCGCCTCCGAGGAGAAGCAGGATCGCGGCGAGGGCGATCAGTCCTTCAGCGGGCGCTCCACCCGTCATCGCGAGTCCGTGGGCCTGGCCGGTGGTCGCTGCGCCCGAGGCGAAAGCGGCTCCGGACGTGCCGGGGGTCGAGCTGGCGGGGTTCGTGCCCGGGATGGTGCCGGGGTCGGTGCCCGGGTTGGTGCCGGGATCCGTTCCGGGGTCCGTTCCGGGATCCGTGCCTGGGTCCGTTCCTGGGTCCGTACCGGGGTCGGTTCCCGTGCCGGGATCGGTCACCGTGGCCTCGCCGATCACGGAGATGGCGTTGCCGCCGAGCGTGATCGGCACGTTGACCGGCAGCGCCACCTGGGTGCCGCCGAGGATGCCGTCGGTTCCGGTGGTGGTGTTGCCTCCGGTGGCCCGGGCGGGAGTGGTGGTCCCGCCGGTTCCGGTGCGGGTGACGGTGGCGTCATCGAGGACGGAGATCGCGTTGCCGGTCACGCCGATCGGGGCGGTGACGGGTGCGGTGATCTGGGTGCCGCCGAGGACGCTGTCGGTTCCGGTGGTGGTGTTGCCTCCGGTCGCGGGAGCGGGGGATGCGGTCGCAGCCGCTCCGCTGCCCGTGGACGAGGTGTCGCCGAGCAGGGAGATCGCGTTGCCCGACACCGTGACGGGTGCCGTGACGGACGCGGTCGCCTGCGTGCCGCCGAGGATCGCGTCGTCGCCCGAGGTGCCCGCCGACGTGGCCGGAGCGGACGAGCCAGACGGACCGGCGGTGCCGGCGCCCGTCGAGCTCGTGTCGCCGAGCAGGGAGATCGCGTTGCCCGACACCGTGACGGGTGCCGTGACGGGCGCGATGACCTGTGTGCCACTGCCGACGCCGTCCTCACCGGACGTCGTCGATCCGGTCGGGGTGGAGGGCGCCGGTGCTGCGGCTCCCTGCCCGGTCGGAGCCGTGCTCTCGGTGTCGCCGAGAACCGACACGGCATTGCCCGTCACGGTGATCGGCGCGTTGATCGCGAGCAGTGCCTGGGTGCCCGAGAGCACTCCGTCCACGCCGTTCGTGGTCACGAGAGGCGCCCCGGCCGATGTGTCGGTCTGGGGAGCCGAGCTCTGGGGAGCCCCGGCCGGGGCGCTGGTCGTCGACGTGTCGGTCACGCTCACGGCGTTGTTCGACACGGTCACGGGAAGGTTGACGGTGACGGCGGCCTGAGTACCGGACGCCGTCCCCGACTCGCCGCTCGTCTCGGCAGGTGCCGGAGCGGGTGCAGGTGCAGGTGCCGGAGCGGGTGCAAGCGCCGGGGCGGGCGCCGGCGCAGGGGCTGGCGGGCTCGACACGACGGCGTCGCTCACCACGGAGATGGCGTTGTTCACGACGGAGACCGGGGCGGTGATCGCCGTCTCCGCCTGGGTTCCGGAGAGCAGTCCGTCGTCTCCGGTCGTTTCGGCCGCGTTCGCGACCGTCGCGCCGAAGAGCGTGATGCCCCCGGCGATGAGCGTGCCCCAGAGGGCCCGCTTCAAGGAAGTACGCATGATGGTTCTCCTGACTGGGTGGATCGTCTGATGGGTGCACGCGATCGGAGTGCGCGTGCAGCACGGCATCTGTCGTTCCTCGGAAGGAACGACGTGACGATCCGTCAGTCAGGAGAGACGTCGGTGTCGGCGACCGGCGAGGAGGGTACCTCGTCGTCGGAAGCGCCGGAGGTCCGCTCGCCAGCACGGAGCGGAGAAGCGTTCGCGTCGCTGAGACGCGCGGGGGACGTGCCGCTTCCGCCGCCGGAACCGGCAGACGAAGACGCGGGAACCGCGGTGCCGAGTGGGCCTCCGGGCGGAGACCCCGCGGGCACAGGAGTGGTGTGGTCGAGGGCAGCGGTGGTGCTCTCGATCGCTGAGCGCAGGGTCGATGGAGGTGCCACGGGGGCGGACCCCGAGGTCGGTGTCCCTGATGGTGTCGCTGCGGCAGGCTGCGTCGCGAGGACGGCGGCCGCCACGACCGCGGGTTCGGCGATGACGCCGGAGACCTCTCCTGGTTCCTGGATCGGTTCCTGGGTCGTCGGAGGATTCGTCGGGTCGATGGCTTCCAGTACGGGAGGGACGATCTCGTTCGTCACGTTCCCGAGGAGGGCCGTGGTGTCGTCGACGACATCGACCACGTCGCCGACCGCCGAGATCAGGCCGAGGTCGGAGGCGAGTCCGCCGACGACGGGGATGCCGGACACGGCCTCGAGAACCGGGTCGGTGATCTGCGAGACCGGTGCTCCGGTGAGGGTATCGGTGACCGGGGCGACGACGGTGGCCGCCGTCTCGGTCACGGCGTTCACGACGGGTGCCACTGTCGGCCCGACGACCGGTGCACTCGTGACCGGCTGCGTGACGGCGGCGACCACGGCGGGGGCGGCCTGCTGCACGGGGGCGACCACCTGAGTGACCACGGGAGCGACCACCTGCGTGACCACCGGAGCCACGGGGGTCGTGACGGTGGACACCGTCTCGCTGACCAGTGTGGTGAGTCCGTCGAGGGGGCCGTCTTCCTGTTCGTCCGCGTGCGCGGACCCGCCCGCGAAGAGCACGGCGAGCGTCGTCAACGCGAGCACGCCGATGCCACCCCAGAAGACGCCGGCAGATATGCCGCGTCGGGTGGCTCGAGCGTCCACGTAAACCTCCCCCTCAGAAGGCCAAGCACGTGTGCCTCCCCCTCAGAAGGCAACGCCTGTCGACGCAGGTGCGTCGATTGCGGGTGACGATACTCGCGCGAAGGTGATCTGTCTAGGGGGTTATCCGCGAGTTTCTGCGGATGTCAGCGCGTGACGCGCCCGAGGAAATCCCGGCTTGACTTTCCCCAGGTTCTACACATCCCGAACGCGCAGAGGGCAACCTTCAACGCCCGATTTAAACTGATTTTCATCCACAGCCTGGGGAATCGATAAAAGCCTGTTCAAAGGCGATAAAAAAGTTTGGATACGCGCTCCTCCACGGGGTTATCCACACCCGTTGTGCACAGACACTCCAGGCTTGTTCGCACGCTCTCCACAGAGTTATCCACAGGCCGTCTTGCATGGGGAAACAGTCGCTCGTAGCGTGGGCGAGCGACCGAATGTCGGAAGCCTCTGTTCTGCTGTTCAGGACGGCGTGAGCGCCGAGACCCGAGGGGCCCGCCCCCGGACGTCGCACCACGACATCGCATCGGAAACGTCGCATCGAAGGGAAGACTGTGTCGATCGCCGACATCTCAGAGGAGCGCATGGGCGCGAAGCGCGCGCCGGAGCGCACGCCTCCCCACGATCTCCTCGCCGAGCAGAGCGCCCTGGGCGGAATGCTCCTGTCGAAGGACGCGGTCGCGGATGTCATCGAGACCCTCAAGGGCGCCGACTTCTACATCCCGAAGCACGAGCTGATCTTCGAAGCGATCCTGTCGCTGTATTCGCACGGCGAGCCCACCGACGTCGTCGCCGTCACCGATGAGCTCATCAAGACCGGCGAGCTCGGTCGCGCCGGCGGCGCCGACTACCTGCACACGCTGACGTCGATCGTCCCCACGGCCGCGAACGCCGGCTACTACGCCGGTATCGTCTCGGAGCGCGCCATCCTGCGCCGCCTCGTCGACGCCGGCACCCGCATCGTGCAGCTCGGCTACGCCGGTGAGGGCGATGCGACCGACATCGTCAACAACGCGCAGGCCGAGATCTACTCGATCACCGGATCCGAGACAGCCGAAGACTACGTGCCGCTGCAGATCGCCGTCGATGCCGCGCTCGAAGAGATCGAGGCTGCCAGCGGTCGCGACGGGTCGATGACCGGGGTGCCGACCGGCTTCAAGGAGCTCGACGAGCTCACCAACGGCCTGCACGGTGGTCAGATGATCGTCGTCGCCGCTCGACCCGCCATGGGTAAGTCCACGCTCGCGCTCGACTTCGCGCGGGCGGCGTCCATCGGTCACAACCTCCCCTCCGTCTTCTTCTCGCTCGAGATGGGCAAGAGCGAGATCGCCATGCGTCTGCTCAGCGCCGAAGGTGCCATCCCCTTGCAGAACATGCGAAAGGGAAATCTCGACCCGCGCGACTGGACCACGGTCGCCGCCACGCGAGGACGCATCAACGACGCTCCGCTCTACATCGACGACAGCCCCAACATGACGCTCGTCGAGATCCGCGCCAAGTGCCGTCGCCTCAAGCAGCGCGAGGGCCTGCGCATGGTCATCATCGATTATCTGCAGCTCATGACCTCGGGCAAGCGCGTCGAGTCGCGTCAGCAGGAGGTCTCGGAGTTCTCGCGAAGCCTCAAGCTCATCGCCAAGGAGCTGCAGGTTCCGGTCATCGCCCTGTCTCAACTGAACCGTGGTCCGGAGCAGCGCACCGACAAGAAGCCCGCCATCAGCGACCTGCGAGAGTCCGGCTCGATCGAGCAGGACGCCGACATGGTCATCCTGCTGCACCGCGACTCGGTCTACGACAAGGACGTGCGTCCCGGTGAAGCCGACCTGATCGTCGCCAAGCACCGTAACGGTCCGACCGCGACGATCACGGTCGCGTTCCAGGGGCACTACTCGCGCTTCGCCGACATGGCTCCCGGCGGCGACTTCAACTTGTAGGTTCCACGCCGAAATGACATATTCCACGGGTAGTTGGCAGGCACTTGGCATCTCTGCCAAGTGCCGTGGACACGCGCTTGTGGCTGAGGCGTGTGGTTCTGGGGAGGGAGTCGGTTCCAGTCCGTAGGGTCGGAACGCTGGCCTGGGTTGAGTTGCGAAGCACTGGGGGTTGTTGTGGGGTCAGATTTTCGGTTGTGGTCGGATGAGCCATCGGCGACAGACTTGCTGTCGTTCGATGCGATCGCGGACACCGTGGTCGATGCGCTATTCGACGGTGAGCTGGATCCAGTTGCTCTCGGTCTTGAGGGCGCTTGGGGTAGCGGCAAGACGACGGTGCTGCATCTGATTGAAAATCGGATCGCCACGGAGAACGTGGATGGTCAAGTGGTTGTCGTGGTTCGGTCGAACCCTTGGCAGTACGACCCGGCAGTGGGCGCCAAAGAGAGTTTGATAGCCGAGATCCTCGGTGCGTTGAGTGCTGAGTTTGACGCGTCCGACCCTGTGGGATCGGCGGGTCTGACTGCACTGAAGGCGCTGGTGAAGCGTGTCAACTGGTCCAAGGCTGTGAAGATGGCGGCCCGAACGGCTTTGACCTTGCAGCTTCCGTCGTTGGACGACGTCTTCGACTTGGTCAGCGACGACCCTGAGTCACTCGATTCGCCCAAGGGCATGGCGTCTTTCAAGGAGGAGTTCCAGAAGCTGCTGGCCGACCCGGCGTTGGCGCATGTGTCGCGAGTCGTCGTGTTGGTCGACGACCTCGATCGATGTCTACCGCCGACTGTGGTCGAGACTCTCGAGACGATCCGCTTGTTCCTGTCGGTCCCGGGGATGTGCTTCGTCGTGGCTGCGGATGAGGCGCGGGTCGCGGAGGCGATTCGGATGCATCTTGGAACACCGCTTGTCGGGGACGGGCGAGAGAGTGTTGCGAGCTTGTATCTCCACAAGATCGTGCAGACGACGGTGCCAGTTCCGGCATTGAGCGCGTTCGACACGCGGGCATACTTGTTCCTACTTCTGGCGAAGCAGGAGTGCGGCAGTGATGATGCGTTCGCAGAGCTGGTGCGGGCGTGTGGTGAGCTGCGCGTCGCTGCCGGGAGCCTCGATGACCTGGAGCTGCCGGCGGATGGTTCGTTGCGGTCTGCGATGCAGAGCGCGGCGAGGTTGACCCCGATTCTGTATGAGAAGTTGCAGGCGAACCCGCGTCGAATCAAGCGGTTCATGAATGACTTGAACGTCCGGCAGTCGATCGCGGATCGGCGAGGGATTGCATTGTCGCCGGATGCGGTCGCGAAACTCATGGTGCTGGAGCGCACGTTGCCGACCGACTTCGACACTCTGCTCGGTTGGCTGAGCGCGGGGGTGCTGCGTCCCCGGCTGGAGCGTTTGTCCGAGGTCGCAGAGTCCGGCGCCGCCGCCGATCGCGGGGACGCAGATGATGGGGAAGGTGTCGACGAAGAGTCGTTCTCGGCAACCATGATCCGGTGGGCCAAGCTTCCGCCTGCCCTCGACGCGGCTGCGGCTGGCGGGTACTTGACGCTTGCGGCGGCGTTCCATGGTCGGCTGCTCGTCGACGAGGGGCTTCCGGAACAGTTGCGGGATATCGCTGCGGCATTGGCGTCAAGGTCGCAGATCGAACGTGAGGCGGTATCTCAGGACGAGCTACAGGCCTTGCCTCTGGGAGATGTGTCGGTGCTGCTCGATCATCTCGGCCGACGCCTCCAGGACGAGCCGGGCGTGCAGTTCGCGGCGGTGAACGCGATCATCACACTGGCGCGACTGCATCCGGCGGTACAGCAGGAGGCGCTCGTCGCCCTGGCTCGGCTGCGCGCGACCGATGTGAATGCCTCGACGGTGATGCTGTTCCGTTCCATCGAAGCTCAGTACGTCGATGTCCTTGAGGGGTGGCGCGTGGTGGGTGCCGACGATACCGACACCTCGAAGGCGCTGACATCGCTGCTCGGGCCGGTGGTGGCGTCCTGATGGGAACTAGTGGTGTGTACAAGGGAGGCGGCGGTGCAGCGGCTGCCGGACTGAGGGATGCGCTGAGCGACTGGCTTGACAGCGCATCCGCGCCATCGGCTCCCGCAGCTGGCGGCCCGACGATCGACGGGCGCCTGGATCCGAAGCGTGTGGGCGGGGCGTTGCGGTTGTGGTCCGGCCCGTCGGGTGGTGGCCGATCGGGTCGCGCTGGAGGATCCG
>NZ_QOAY01000187.1:0-9040 GCF_003314775.1 Microbacterium sp. H6
AGATGCGCGAGCACTCGCTGCGCGATGTCGTCCAGGTCCGCGGCGCGTTCGCCGAGGTAGCCGCCGACCGCCTCGAGCGTGGCGCGGAACCCGGCGAATGCGTCGTGCACGGCCCACTCGGCCGTCGCCCCCGCGTCGATCCGTGTGTCGACCTCGTCCTGGAGCGTCGGGTCCTCGGCGATCATGGCCTGCGCCTCGAGGACCTCCTGCGCGGATCCTCCGGCTGCCTCGCCGCGCTCGTTCAGTTCCTTCGCCACGACCGAGACGGCGTCGCGGACCCTGGCTCGTTCGGCGTCAGCCCCCGCGGTGCTCGGCGTGTTCTCCGGGGCCGGCATCGCCTCGGCCATGCGGACGATCGGCCCCTGGGCGACCCCGAGACCGATGCCCACTCCGCGCAGCTCGCTCATCCGGCGGCGTCCTGGTCGTGGTCGGTGGTGAGGAGCTCGGTGAGGGTGTCGAGCACGTTCTCCGCGCCGTCGCCGTCCGCCGTGAGCGTGACGTAGTCGCCGTGCTCGATCGCGAGGGCGATGACGCCGAGGATGCTCGCCGCGTTGACGGGTTTTCCGGAATCCTTGGCGATCGTCACGGCGATGCCGGAGTCCTTCGCCGCCTGCGCGAACAGCTTGGCTGGACGGGCGTGGAGTCCGTGGGAGGAGCCGATCCGGACGGTGCGGGTGGCGGTCATGATGTTCCTTTCGGGGTTTCGCCGGCGGCGAGGAGCGAACGGGCGAGGACGAGCGTGCGCGAGCCGTCGAGATCGGAGAAGACGTCGTCCGGGAGGATGGCGACCGGCGCGTTCGAGCTCTCGCGGATGGCGTCGAGGCGGTCGGCCAGGTGCGGGCCGACCAGGATCAGGTCGTGGTCGGAATCCGAGGCGGCGCCCTCCGTCCCGGCGGATGCGTCCCAGGCCAGACCGGCCGTCTCCGCGGCACGGCGGAGCCGCTGCGCGACGAACGTGCTCGATGCTCCCGCACCGCACACCACGAGGATCCTCATCGATGCCCACCTACTTCCTGAGAACAGTCTGGGAACCAGGAAGGGGTGCGCGCCAACAGGATCCTTTCCGCCCCCGCGGAACGGCGCCTTCCGCCCCGAGGCGCCGGCCACCTGACATCATGGAGAGCACGTCGAGACGGTGCAGTCAGCACGCGGGAGGGGAGGATCATGTCGCGCCAGCGTCAGGACCAGCTCCTCGCCGCGCTGCTGCGTCAGGAGGGCTGGGCTACGGCCGCGAGCCTCGCCGACCTCATGGGGGTCACCCCGCGCAGCATCCGTTCCTACGTCGCGGCGCTGAACGCTCGCACGCCCGGAGCCGCCGTGATCGAGTCGGGTCCCGCGGGGTATCGCGCCGGATCCGGTGCACGGGGTGCGATGCGCATGCGTCAGGGCGGGGAATCGGCCCCTCGCGATCGCCTGCACACCCTGGTGCGACTCCTGCTCGATGAGCCGGCTGGCATCGATGTCTTCGACACCGCGGAGGATCTGCACGTCAGCGAGGCGACGCTCGAAGCGGATCTGGTGCGCGTGCGCGGCCTTCTCGACGACACCGACCTGACGCTCGAGCGCGAGCGCGAGATCGTGCGTCTGCGCGGCAATGAGACAGCGCAGCGCCGTCTGCTCAGCAGGCTCGCCCACGACGAGATGGATGATGCCTCCTTCCATCCCGAGACGTTCCGGCGCGCGCTGTCCGGATCGGCGGTGGACGCCGGCGCGGTCGGTCCCTTCAAATCGGCCCTGGTGCGCGAGTTGGGTGAGCTCGGCTACTACGTGAACGAGCTCGCGATCTCCGACGTGCTGCTGCACATCGCGATCGCCGCGGAGCGGGTCGCTGCGGGACACACGCTCGAATCTGCACCGGCGGGCACGCGCGAGGAGATCCCGCGCGTGGGGGCGGTCATCGCCCGCCTGGCCTTCGAGCACTTCTCGGTGGTCCTCGGCGATGGCGACAGCGGCCACCTCGCCTCCCTCGTGCTGACGCGCATCGTCGCGCCGGGGGAGGCGACGACACGCGAGGTCGCCCGCAGCGGCGTCGACCCGATGGTCGAGGCCGCCGTCCGTGCGGAGATCACGCGTGCGGCCGAGGACTTCGAGGTCGACCTCGTCGATGAGACCTTCGTCCTGCGTCTCGCCCTGCACGTGCAGAATCTGCTGCGGCGGGCGGAGGAGAGCGCCCTCACGCGGAACCCGCTCACCCGGTCGTTGAAGGCGACGTACCCGATGATCTTCGAGGTGGCCGTGTCGATCGCGAGCGGCCTGCACGACCGCGTCGGCACGCCGATCCACGACGACGAGATCGCCTACATCGCCATGCACGTGGGCGGCCGTCTCGAACGCAGCCGCAAGGCGGAATCCATCCTCACCGCCACGATCGTGTGCCCGGGGTATCACGAGCTGCACGAACTGCTCCGCTCCAGCGTCGACCGTTCCCTCGGGACGGCCATCGAGGTCACCACCGTCGTCACCAATGTCGATCCGGACTGGTCGTCGTTCGATACCGATCTGGTGCTCAGCACCATCGAACCGGGATCCTCCGGCGACCGCTTCGTACGCATCCAGCCGTTCCTGACCGATGCCGACGTCGACCGCATCCAGCAGGCGGCGGCGCGGGTGCGGCGGGGACGGCGTCTCACCCGCCTCCGCGGTGAGCTCGCCCGCTACTTCCTCGCGGACGCCTACGTGTTCCCCCTGCCGGATGAGGGGGAGGAGGCGATCATCCGGCGTCTGGGCGGTCTTCTGGTGCAGGCGGGCCTGATCGGCGAGGACTACATCGAGAACACCATCGTGCGGGAGCGGATGTCGTCGACCGCCTTCACGGATGCGCTCGCCGTGCCGCACGCGCTCCAGATGACCGCCACTCGCACGGCCATCGCCATCGGCGTCGCGGACGGCTCAGCGGCCTGGGGCGGAGGGCGAGTGCAGGTCGTCGCCCTCGCGGCGTTCAGCGAGAGCGACCGTGCGGCTTTCCAGACCGTGTTCGAGCAGCTCGTCGAGGTGTTCAGCGAGCGCGAGAGCGTGCAGCGGATCGTCCGGAAGGGGACGACTTTCGAGGCGTTCCTCGACGAGCTCGTCGCCGTGATCGACGGGTGAGGGTCGCGGTCAGCCGCGGGGAGCGAGAACCTCCGCGAGCTGATCGAGGACGGCCTCGGACGTCGGAGACGGTGCGGTCTCGATCTCGACCGGATCTCCTGTCGCGATCCCGAGGTCCATCACGGCCAGCACGCTGCTCAGGTCGACGGTGGTGCCGTCGGCCGTGCGGAGGGTGACCGGAGACCCGTGCGACTGCGCGAGTCGCACGAGCTCGGCCACCGGACGAGCGTGCACGCCGTTGTGCGCGCTGACGATGATGCGTCGGATCGGCATGCTCAGGAGCGTTCGTCGAGCAGGGTGCGCACCCCGGCTTCGAGTTCGGCGACGGCCTCTCGCGCGCGCTCGGCGGAGTCCGCCTTCGCGTCGATGTAGACCTTCAGCTTCGGCTCGGTGCCGCTGGGACGCACGATCACGCGGGACCCGTCCGTCAGCCGGTAGCGGAGCACGTCACCGGACGGCTGCCCCTGGCCCGCCTGCAGCAGATCCTCGGCCGAGGCGATCGACCGACCGGCGATGTGTGTCGGCGGAAGCGTGCGCAGGGCGAGCATCACGGTACCGATGATCGAGAGGTCTTCGACGCGCACCGACACCTGACCGCTGGCGAAGTGCCCGTAGGTCTCGCCGAGTTCGTCCAGCAGGTCGCTGAGCGTCGCTCCACGGTCGCGCGCCTCTGCCGCGAGGCCGAGGACCGCGACGGCGGCCGACACGCCGTCCTTGTCGCGCACGGTCTCCGGGTTCACGAGGTAACCCAGAGCCTCTTCGAAACCGAAGACGATGCCAGGGGCGCGTGAGATCCATTTGAAGCCCGTGAGCGTCTCGTGGAAGTCGAGTCCGTGGTGGGTCGCGACGGCGCCGAGGCCGGGGGAGGAGACGAGTGAGCAGGCGAGTGATGCCCCTGGCGTGCCCGCCGCAGCACGTGCCGCCCTCGCGCCGAGCAGGAGTCCGACCTCGTTGCCGGTGAGGCGACGCCAGCCGTCCGCTGCCGAGTCGTCGGGGATCGCGACGGCCAGGCGGTCGGCGTCGGGGTCGTTGGCGAGGATGAAGTCCGCCTTGACGCGCCGAGCCCTCGCGAAAGCGAGATCCATGGCACCGGGCTCCTCCGGGTTCGGGAAGGACACGGTGCGGAAGGTGGCGTCGGGCGTGAGCTGCTCGTCGACGACGAACGGCTGCGGGTATCCGGCGTCCTTGACGATGCGGGACAGCGTCTCCCAGCCCACGCCGTGCATCGCCGTGTACACCCAGCGCATCCCGGTGGTGCCGGCGGGGGCGGGGGCGACGGCGGCGGTCGCTGCGATGTATGCCTCGACGACGTCCTCGCCTGCGACCTCGTATTCCGTGGAGCGCGGCATTGCCGTCACCGGTCCGGCGTCCGCCATCCGCTGGATGTGCGCGGCGATCTCCGCATCGGCCGGAGCGACGATCTGCGACCCCTGATCCGCGCCGCCCAGGTACACCTTGTACCCGTTGTCGTTCGGCGGGTTGTGGCTCGCGGTCACCATCACGCCGGCATCGGCTCCCAGGTGGCGCACGGCGAACGCGAGGACGGGGGTGGGGAGCAGACGGGGGAGCAGGACCGCGCGCAGTCCGGCTCCGGCGAACAGCTCGGCGGAGTCGGTCGCGAACACGCGGGAGTTGCGACGCCCGTCGTATCCGATCACCACGGTCGGCGTCTGGCCGTTCGACTTCTGGCCGTTCGACTTCTCGCGCAGGTAGGCGGCGAATCCCGCAGCGGCCTGCGCGACCAGCACCCGGTTCATCCGGTTGCTCCCGGCGCCGAGCTCACCGCGCAGACCGGCGGTGCCGAAGGCGAGACGCGTGCGGAAACGGTCGTCGAGGTCGGCGATCGCGTCCGCATCCCCGGCGGCGGCCCGGGTGATCACACCTGCCAGTTCGTCGCGGGTCTCGTGGTCGGGGTCCTGGCGCAACCAGGCGCGGGCCTGCGCGAGCCGCTCCTCGCTCACAGGGCCTCGACCACCCTGGCCAGAAGCGCGGAGATCACGGGCTCCGCCTCCCGTCCGGCCTCGATCACCTCGGCATGGCTGAGCGGGGTCTGCTGGATTCCCGCGGCGAGGTTGGTGATCAGGGAGAACCCGAGAATCTCCATGCCGGCCTCCCGCGCGGCGATCGCCTCGAGCGCAGTCGACATGCCGACGATGTGGCCGCCGATGTGCTTGGCCATCTGCACCTCTGCCGGGGTCTCATAGTGCGGGCCGCGGAACTGCGTGTAGACGCCTTCGTCGAGTGAGGGGTCGATCGAGCGGGCGACGTCCCGAAGACGTTTCGAGTACAGATCGGTGAGGTCGACGAACGTGGCGCCCTCGAGCGGCGAATCGGCCGTGAGGTTGATGTGATCGCTGATCAGCACGGGCTGGCCAGGGGTCCAGGTCTCGCGGATGCCGCCGGCTCCGTTGGTCAGCACCATGATCTTGGCGCCCGTCGCGGCTGCCGTGCGGACGCTGTGCACGACGCGGCGTACGCCGTGAGCCTCGTAGTAGTGCGTGCGCGCGCCGATGACGAGGACGTTCTTGCCGCCGGGGGTGCGGATGCTGCGCAGTGTGCCGACGTGGCCTTCGAGCGCGGGCTTCGAGAAGCCGGTGACCTCGGTCGCGGGGATCGTGGCGACGGTCTCGCCGATGATGTCGGCCGCCTTGCCCCAGCCGCTGCCGAGGGTGAGGGCGATGTCGTGGTTCTCGACGCCGGTCAGACGGGCGATGTCGGCTGCGGCCTGCGCGGCCACCTCGAACGGGTTCGCGGTCGGGTCGTCGAGGGGGTTGCTGTGCGTTTCGGGCATGGATCCACTCTAGGAAGGTGCAGGCTCGGGTGCCAGGATTGCGCGAGAATGGATTCCATGTCTTCCACCACTTTCGAGCGCACTCAGCGCGTCGCCGTGCTCGGCGGCGGTCCCGGCGGCTACGAGGCGGCCCTCGCGGCCGCCCAGTTGGGTGCCGAGGTTACCCTGGTCGAACGGGTGGGAGTCGGCGGATCAGCCGTGCTCACCGACGTCGTGCCTTCGAAGAGCCTGATCGCCACCGCCGATGCGGCCGTCGCCATCTCCGAGGCCAGCGACCTCGGCGTGAACTTCTATGCCAAGGGCGACCACTCCCGCCCCCTCAAGCCCGAGATCGCGATCAACCTCGCCGCCGTGAACAAGCGCCTCCTCGCGCTCGCCGGCCAGCAGTCCGAGGACATGCGCGCGACGCTCCTCGAGGCCGGTGTGCGCATCCTGTCCGGCCACGGACGCCTCGAAGGGCCCACGGCGATCATCGTCTCGACCGGCCAGGGCGGCACCGACTTCGACCGGGTCGAGGCCGACACCATCGTCGTGGCCGTCGGCGCCTCGCCGCGCGAGCTGGACTCCGCAAAGCCCGACGGCAAGCGCATCCTGACGTGGACGCAGCTGTACGACATGAAGGCGCTCCCCGAGCACCTCATCGTGGTCGGATCCGGTGTCACCGGAGCGGAGTTCGCCTCCGCGTACATGAACCTGGGCGCCAAGGTGACCCTGATCTCGAGCCGTGAGCAGGTGCTCCCCGGCGAGGACAAGGACGCGGCTGCGGTGCTGGAGAAGGTCTTCAAGCGCGGGGGAATGCAGGTGCTCTCCAAGTCGCGCGCCGACAAGGTGGAGGTCACGGACGACGGCGTCACCGTCACGCTGTCCGATGGGCGCACGGTCGAGGGCAGCCACTGCCTCATGGCCGTCGGGTCCATCCCGAACACCGCAGGCATCGGTCTCGAGGAAGCCGGCGTCGAGCTCGACGAATCCGGGCACGTCCGGGTGAACAAGGTCGCTCGTACCTCGGTCCCCAACGTGTACGCCGTCGGCGACTGCACGAACTTCTTCCCGTTGGCCTCCGTCGCGTCGATGCAGGGGCGCACCGCGGTGTTCCACGCCCTCGGCGACATCGTGATCCCGTTGGAGCTGATCAAGATCACCTCCAATATCTTCACCGCGCCAGAGATCGCCACGGTCGGCTACGGCGTCAAAGACGTCGAGGATGGCGTCGCGGACGGCATGGTCTACAAGCTGCCTCTCGCGGCGAACCCGCGCGCGAAGATGATGGGCATCAAGGACGGCTTCGTGAAGCTCATCGCGCGGAAGGGCTCCGGTACGGTGATCGGCGGTGTGATCGTCGCTCCGAAGGCCTCGGAGCTGATCTACCCGATCGCGGTCGCCGTCGAGCGCCGCCTCACGGTCGATCAGGTCTCGCGGGTCTTCGCCGCCTACCCCTCGCTGTCCAGCAGCATCACCGACGCGAGCAGGGCGATGCACCTCGTGAACATCTCCTGACGCCCGTAGGCACAGCAAAGGCGCCCCACTTCGGTGGGGCGCCTTTCGCGTGTCAGTGGGAGGATCAGCTGATGGTGAGCAGCTGGTGTCCCGCGGAGACCGTGGCGCCGGCATCGGCGTTGATGTTGCCGACGACGCCGTCCTTGTGCGCCTGCAGCGGCTGCTCCATCTTCATGGCCTCGAGTACGACGACCAGATCGCCCTTGACGACCTGCTGTCCGTCGGCGACCGCGATCTTCACGACCGTGGCCTGCATGGGGGACTTGACGGCATCCCCCGAGGCTCCGGCGTTGGCTGTTGTGGCATGGCTGCGGCGCGACGGCGGAACCGCGGCGGGGCGCCCAGCGGTGCCTGCGGCGACGGCGACGCGGTCCGGCAGGCTCACCTCGAGTCGCTTGCCGGAGACCTCGACGACGACCGTGTGCCGGGCTTCGGAGGCAGCCGGCGCCTCGAGCTCTCCGTCCCAGGCCGGGATGTCGTTGACGAACTCGGTCTCGATCCAGCGCGTGAAGATGCCGAACTCGCCGCTCTCCGCTGTGAACGCAGGATCGCGCACGACCTTGCGGTGGAACGGGATGACGGTGGGAAGGCCGGCGACCTCGAACTCGTCGAGGGCACGGCGCGAGCGCTCGAGGGCCTCTGCCCTGTCCTTGCCGGTCACGATGATCTTGGCGAGCAGCGAGTCGAAGGCACCGGAGACCGAGTCGCCCGCAGTGACACCGGAATCCAGACGGATGCCGGGGCCTCCGAAGGTCTTGAAGACGTGGATCGGGCCCGGCTGGGGCAGGAATCCGCGACCGGGGTCCTCGCCGTTGATGCGGAACTCGATCGAGTGGCCCTGCGGCTTCGGGTCGTCGTAGTCGATGGTGCCGCCGGCCGCGATACGGAACTGCTCTCGTACCAGGTCGATGCCGGTGACCTCCTCGGAGACCGGGTGCTCGACCTGCAGACGTGTGTTCACCTCGAGGAAGGAGACGGTTCCGTCGGCTCCGATGAGGAACTCGCAGGTACCGGCGCCGACGTAGCCGACCTCCTTGAGGATGGCCTTGGAGGCGGCGTAGAGGAGGTCGTTCTGCTCCTGCGTGAGGAACGGAGCCGGCGCCTCCTCGACGAGCTTCTGATGGCGGCGCTGCAGCGAGCAGTCACGCGTCGAGATCACGACGACGTTGCCTTCGGCATCGGCCAGGCACTGGGTCTCGACGTGACGCGGCTTGTCGAGGTACTTCTCGACGAAGCACTCGCCGCGGCCGAAGGCGGCGACGGCCTCGCGCGTGGCGGACTCGAAGAGCTCGGCCACCTCGTCGAGCTCACGCGCGACCTTGAGGCCGCGTCCGCCGCCGCCGTAGGCGGCCTTGATGGCGATCGGGAGGCCGAACTCCTTCGCGAAGGCGATGACCTCGTCTGCGCCCTCGACCGGTCCCGGCGTTCCGGGGGCGAGGGGTGCGCCGACCTTCTCGGCCACGTGACGCGCGGTCACCTTGTCACCGAGGGCCTCGATGGCTTCGGGGGAGGGGCCGATCCAGGTCATCCCCGCGTCGATGATGGCGCGGGCGAACTCGGCGTTCTCGGCGAGGAAGCCGTAGCCGGGGTGCACGGCGTCGGCGCCGGCACGGCGGGCGATCGAGAGGATCTTCTCGATCTGGAGGTAGGTCTCGGCGCTCGTCG
>NZ_QOAY01000187.1:9064-9501 GCF_003314775.1 Microbacterium sp. H6
GCCGCCGAGCGCGTAGGCCTCGTCTGCGAGGCGGGTGTGCAGGGCATCACGATCCTGGTCGGCGTAGACGGCGACGGAGGCGATCCCGGAGTCACGGGCGGCGCGGATGATGCGGACGGCGATCTCGCCGCGGTTGGCGATGAGCACCTTGGCGATAGCAGGCATGCTTGCCAGCCTAGCGAGAACGACCGCGATCCCTTTGACGACTCCCCACAAGAAAGTCGGGAAAACGTGGATGGGAGTCTACGACCAGAGGTCGGTCCAGCGAACGCCGAGCTCCGCGGCGAGACGGCGGACGGTGGAAAGGGACATGCCGACGACCGTGGACGGGTCGCCCTCCACGCGGGTGATGAAGGCTCCCCCCAGGCTGTCCACGGTGAAGGCCCCCGCCACGAGCAGCGGTTCGCCTGAGGCGACGTACGCGGCGATCTCGGCGT
>NZ_QOAY01000187.1:9532-10371 GCF_003314775.1 Microbacterium sp. H6
GGTCACGTCGGAGGCGAACGTCACAGCGGCTTCGGCGACGGCGGTGGCTTCCGTGGGCTCGGCACCGGGGGCGACCCGGAAGACGGAGTGGCCGGAGTGCAGGATGCCCGTGGCTCCGCGCATCTCTCGCCAGCGCCTGGTCGCTTCCTCCGGAGTGTACGGCTTGCCGTAGACGCGCCCGTCCAGCGCGAACATCGAGTCACCGCCGATGACCAGGCCGTCGAACCCGCCGTCCTCGACGAGGCTGTGTGCCACGGCGGAG
This sequence comes from Microbacterium sp. H6, assembly GCF_003314775.1. Taxonomy (NCBI): domain Bacteria; kingdom Bacillati; phylum Actinomycetota; class Actinomycetes; order Micrococcales; family Microbacteriaceae; genus Microbacterium; species Microbacterium sp. H6. Next base: position 9,795 of record NZ_QOAY01000187.1, read on the forward strand.
GCCTTCGCGCGGGCGAGCAGCAGCACCAACTCCTCGGGCGCCAGGGGCTCGCCCCTTTCCGCCTCCGCAGCGGCGGCGACGGCGTCCTCGTCGACGTCCGGTGACACCGTGAGCGGCTCGATGCCCGCCTGACGCAGCAGCATGAGTCGGGCGGGAGAGGTCGAGGCGAGGCAGACGCGCATGTCCACCACCGTATCCTCGAAGGATGACTTCCTCCCCAGCCGACGTGCTCGAACTCGACATCACCCGCATCGCTCACGGGGGCACGTTCATCGCGCGGCACGAGGGACGAGTGGTGTTCGTGTCCGACGCGATCCCCGGTGAGCGCGTCCGTGCCCGACTGATCGCTCCGCAGGAGGGGGCCGATGCCGACACCCGCAGTTTCTGGCGGGCCGAGACGATCGAGGTGTTGGAAGCGTCGGAGCACCGCCGTCCCCACATCTGGGCGGAGGCCGACGTGTCGCGCGATCCCGCTGATCGTCCAGGAGGAGCTGATCTCGGGCACATCGATCTCGATCACCAGCGTGAGCTCAAGAGGCGCGTGCTGACCGAGGCCCTCGACCGCTTCGCGGGGAAG
>NZ_QOAY01000187.1:10414-10738 GCF_003314775.1 Microbacterium sp. H6
CTCGTCGCGCCCGAGATCGAGGCCGTGGAGTCCGGAGACGGTCGAGGATGGCGCACGAGGGTGACGCTGCACGTCGACGACGCGGGAGTGGTGGGGCCGTATGCCTCACGCAGTCACCGTGTCGTGCCGGTGACGTCGTACCCGCTGGCGCGGCCGGCGATCGCCGCGGCAGCGCTCGCGCTGCACGGGGAGGCTCCTGGTCGCATCGAGCTCGTGGAGCCCGCCGACGGCACCGTGCGCGTGATCCGTCGTGAGGAGACCGAGCGCGCCCCGCGCGTGCAGAGGGGCTTCCGCAAGCGCCCGGCGCCCGAGGTGATCCAGGAG
>NZ_QOAY01000187.1:10858-11000 GCF_003314775.1 Microbacterium sp. H6
TTCGACGTCGACTCCACGGGCTTCTGGCAGGTGCATCCGCGCGCCGCCTCGGTGCTCGATGCCGCGGTCTACGGCATCCTCGACGGTCACGTCGACGAGGAGAAGACCCATTTCGACCTGTATGGCGGGGTCGGGCTGTTCG
>NZ_QOAY01000187.1:11273-14593 GCF_003314775.1 Microbacterium sp. H6
GCGACCCTGGCTGACCTCGGGGGCACGGACATCGTGACGGTCGAGTCGAGTGCACGTGCCACTCAGCATGCTGCGGCGAACCTCGCCCCTCTCGAGATCGACGCGGTGACAGCCCGAGTCGATCGGTTCCTCGCCACGCGCAAGGGCGGCGGTCGGGCCGGGGCCGTCGTGCTCGATCCGCCGCGAGCCGGAGCGGGGCGTCAGGTGGTCGAGGCGATCCACGGGCTCGCCCCCGACGCCATCGCCTACGTCGCCTGCGACCCGGTGGCGCTCGCACGCGATCTCGGCACGTTCCGCACGCTCGGGTGGAATGTCGACCGTCTTCGCGGCTTCGATCTGTTCCCGCACTCCCACCACTTCGAGGTCGTGGCACTGCTCACACGATGAGCGATCCACGGCCTTCCGAGGGGACTCAGTAGGCTGAGGGGATGAGCACGGTCGCACTCATCGACGATCACGAGTCCGTTCGCCTCGGTCTCGAGGCCGCGTGCGAGCGGGATTCGCAGACCGTGGTCTTCTCCGGGAGCACCGTGGTGTCGTACATCGACTGGCGGAAGGCGACGGGGGCCGCGCCGGCCGATGTGGTCGTGCTCGACCTCACGCTGGGAGACGGCACGACCGTTACTGAGAACGTGACCGCCCTCGTGAACGACGGCGCCAGCGTGGTGATCCACAGTGTGGCGGATCGTCCTGCAGCCGTGCGGGAAGCCCTCTCCGCCGGTGCGGCGGGAGTGGTGAGCAAGTCGTCAGCACTCGACGACGTGCTGGACGCGATCCGCACGGTCGCACAGGGCGAGGCCCTCAACAACGTGGAGTGGGCGAGCGCTGTCGACGGAGACCGCGCGTTCGCCGACGCGCAGCTCGCCACCCGCGAACGGGAGGTCCTCCGCCTGTACGCGACGGGTCTGCCGTTGAAGGCCGTGGCCGAGAAGCTGGGCGTCGCGTACTCGACCGCCAAGGAGAACATCACCCGCATCCGCGTGAAGTACGTCGAGGTGGGGCGCCCGGCGCCCACGAAGGTCGACCTGCTCCGGCGAGCGATGGAAGACGGGATCGTCACAGCCGACGAGGCACTCGGTGGCCGCTGAGCCGCTGAGCATCCGCGACGCCTGGAGCAAGATTCCGTCTCCGGGCAGCACGGAGACAGCATACGAGCGCTTCACCGGCAAGCGCATGGAGCGGATACTCGCCATCGTGGTCGCGATCGGCTCGGCTGTGCTCGGCGCCCAGGCGCTGGTCTCCGCGATGGCATCCCTGTCGGACGCGGACCCCGCGCATGTGGTCGCGTTGTGTGTGGTGTTCGTGCCCCTGCTCGCGATGCTGGTGGCGTGCCTGATCGGACGCGGGGTGCGCACCTTCTCCGGCATCTTCGCCGTGGTGTACGTGCTGGTGCTCGCCGCGTGGCCGACGATCGTCGACCCCTCCGACAAGGGGGCCGGAGAGCAGCCGTGGATCTTCTTCCTCGTCAACGTCGGTGTCGTCGCGGCCATGCTCGCCTTCCCCCTTGCGCTGCAGTTCGTCTGGGCGGCGGGAGTGCCGTTCGTGTACGGCTATGTCCGTCTCGTCCAGGGCGAGTTCTCGCGCGATTTCTGGGTGACGACCGCCTTCGACGTCTCGTTCACCCTCATCCTCGGCGTGGTGATCGTCTCACTCGGCTGGATGTTCCGCTCGGTCGCCGCCGGGGTGGACGAGGCCAGGGGACAGGCGGTCGCGTCGTACTCCACTGCTGCGGCAGCGGCGGCGGCCGAGGAGGAGAGGGCGGCGATGTCCGCCCTGATGCACGACAGTGTGCTGGCCGCTCTGATCGCCGCGGAGCGTGCCGAGGGCGAACGCGCCAGGGAGCTGGCCGTGGCGATGGCGCGAGAGGCTCTCACGCGCCTCGCGAACACCGAGGCCGCCGTCGCACAGGAGGGGAGCGACGAACCGGTCGGAACGGTGCAGATCGTTGTCGAGCTGCGTCGGGCGCTGTCCGAGCTCGGCGCCGATGCGATCGTGGAGGAGCGCGGAGGCATCGGACTCATCCCCGGACGTGCTGCCCGCGCGCTGGTGCTCGCGGCAAGACAGGCGATCGGCAACGCGGTCTCGCATGCCGGCGGGCGCGGACTCCACATCATCGTCGAAGGGCACGGGGACGAGGGCATCGGCGTGACCATCTCCGACACCGGACCCGGATTCGACGTCGAGTCGATCGGCGTCGACCGACTCGGGATCCGTGCGTCTATCTTCGCGCGCATGGCGGGGGTGGCCGGCACCGCCGACATCCTCTCCGACGGGCACGGGACCACTGTCGTCCTGGGGTGGGAGCGCTCGTGAACCGCACCGTCCGGAGTGTCGCCACCTCCCTCGCCGTCGGCTTCGCCCTGTACTTCGTCGCCAGGGGGATCTGGTGGATCGAGCAGCCGACCGCACCGCTGGTGATGGTGCTCGCGATCGGGTTGTACCTCGTGGTCGTGAACGTCGCGATCCTCGGACACGGCGCCGTCGTCAGGATGCCGATGTGGTCGGCGATCCTGGCGCTGGTGGCGAGTGCGCTCATCCCCATCCTCGTCACCTCGTCGCTCGACCCGGCGGATCGGACGGCTCCCTTCGCCACGTGGTACATCGGGGCGCTCGGACTGCTCGGCGTCGTCTGCGTCGTCCGGAGGCGCGCTCTGATCGGTGTTCTCGTTCTCGGGGTGCTCGTCGTCACCGCGTCGGCCTATCTGGGATTCGTCGTCGCCCTCAACCTCGGACTCGTCGGCTCCATCATGTGGGTGGTGGTCGCTGGGCTCCTGGTGATGTTCTGGGACCGCGCCGTGCGTGACACGGAGCGCCTCGCCGAGATCCAGCAGGCCGTGTCCGCGTGGCATGCGACGCAGCGGGTGCGTCAGCGGGAGCGGCGCCTGCGCACGCAGTTCGCGCTGGCCGTCGCCGGTCCCGTCCTCAGCAGAGTGGTGGCCGCGCGGGGTGTGCTGGACGAGCAGGAGCGGATGGACGCCCGCCTCGCCGAGGGCAGGCTGCGCGACGAGTTGCGCGGAGCCGATCTCCTCAACGACGCCGTGCGCAACGCGATCGAGGCGGCACGACGCCGGGGGGTGGTGGTCACGGTCTTCGATGAGGGCGGTTTCGACGGGATCGACGAGACACGGCGAGAACTGATCAGGGACGAGCTGGCCGTCGTGCTCAGTCGCGCGCAGACCGCTCGTCTGATCATCCGCTCGGCGCGTGATCCCCGTGTCGCCGTCACGGTGGTCGGCCGCGCCGGCTCACGGGCGTCCGGCGACGATGACGCCGTCGACCTCTGGCACGAGATTCCGCGCTGACAGGCGGGCACAGGGCTG
>NZ_QOAY01000187.1:14614-20412 GCF_003314775.1 Microbacterium sp. H6
GGCGTGGCCAGGGCTGGCAGGCGGGGACAGCGGACGAACGCATGCGTCCTCGGCTCCGGCCTGGGGAGATGACCGGAGTCGAGGATGGTGAGAGTGGGAGAGGGGCGGCGAATCCGCCTGCCCCTCTCCGTGCGGACAGTTACCCGAAAACCGTCCGCTGGTGGCCGATCAGCGTCTGTCTACCCTGGGACAGAGAGACCAGCCGAACGCGAAGCGTCCCCCTCAGTCTGATGGTTCGCGCGAACATTGTCTGTAGGTATTTTGGGGGACACGATTTCACCCCCGATAGGCCATCATTGGACGATGGCAACGCGTCGTGGCACCAACCTTCCGCGCATGGGCGACTTCAATCAGTCCGTGATCCTGGAGGCCATCCGGCAGTCCGGCGAAGGGCTCAGCAGGATCGAGCTGTCGACGGCGACGCGCCTCTCGGCGCAGACGGTCACGAACATCACCCGCAGACTCCTCGATGACGGCTTCATCAGGGAAGCGGGTCGAACGATCAACGGACCAGGCAAGCCGCGGGTCACCCTGCGGCTCGTCGCGGACAGCCGCTTCGCCGTGGGGGTCCATCTGGATCCCGCGCTGATGACTTTCGTGCTGTTGGATCTGGCCGGCGCGGTCGTCCGTCGTCTGAGCGTGCGAACCCCTGCCGAGGATCCCCACCGCATCGTCGAGGCCATGGCGTCGACGATCGATGCGTTGATCGTCGGTTCGGGCGTCGACCGCTCCCGGATCGCCGGGGTGGGGGTCGCGGCTCCCGGCCCGCTCGACGCGGAGCTGGGGACGGTGATCGACCCGCCTAAGCTCGCAGGCTGGCACCGTGTGCCGTTGCGGGCAGTGCTCGCGGAGGCGACGGGGTTGCCCGTGGTCGTGGAGAAGGACACGACCTCGGCTGCGGTGGGCGAGCTCTGGACGAGGCGGGAATCGGCGGACGACTCCTTCGTCTTCGTCTATCTGGGGATCGGTATCGGCGCGGCCATCGCACGTGATGGAGAGGCGGTCCGGGGGAGCACACGCAACATCGGCGAGATCGGCCACATCATCGTCGACCCCGACGGACCGTCCTGCGCGTGCGGGGCCCGCGGATGCGTCGAGGTGGTGTGCACCCCGCAGGCGATCATCGAGCAGGCGGAGAGGGCAGGGGTATTCGACGACGAGCATCAGACGAGCGACGCCGCGGCAGTCGACCAGCGATTCGGGCAGCTGTGCGAGCGAGCGGCTGCCGGGGACGAAGCCGCGGGGGAGGTGCTTCGGCGCTCCGCCGCGCACATCACGGTGCTGACGGCGGTGCTCACGAACATGCTCGACGTCGACCGCGTCGTCTTCGGTGGGCCGTTCTGGTCGCGGCTCGCTGATGTGTACCTGGCAGAGGTCCCCGACCTGCTCGATCGGGCCAGCGCCACCAGGGCGATACGCACCCTCCCCGTCGACGGCACGGTGGTGGGCGACGATGTCGGTGCGGTGGGAGCGGCGTGCGTCGTCCTCGACTCGGTCCTGAGCCCGCGTGCCTCCGACCTCCTGCTCGACAGCTGAGTGCTCGGGGGTCACCTTTGCGAGCATAAGTCGAATCGATATAGTATTTGAGTTTCGTCCTTCGGACAGATCAGCGGAGTCCGCCTTCTGCTGTGCGCACGGCACCGTCGCACGCCGCGGAGCACGCAGGTCTTCACGAGGGGGGATCCGTCCGGCTCTCGAAGAGGGGCGGACGAGGCGGCGACGGGGACGCGGCCGCGCAGGGCGCTGGGGGTCCTGCGACGATCGTCGACGTGGTTCGTGAAGCGGAGGGTTCGCGGACCACGCCGACGGCGTTCTTTCCGTGTTCCGAGCGGCGTCAGCCGGAGAAACGGCCCCACGGTATGTCGCGACGGAGCTGGCGACGCAACGGACGCTGCGTCCTGGCCCAGGCGGAGACGGCGGGCTCGTCGGCCACGGCTGCGGCCTCCTCGGTCGCGTACGCCTCGCTGATCACCGCGATGAGAGCGGCGAGCTCCTCCTCGGTGGCCGCGCCCCGGGTGATGTCGAGCAGCGGCGCGTCCGAGGAGGGGCCGCCCTGCGGGTTGTGCTCGGTCACAGGGGGATGTTCCCGTGCTTCTTCGGGGGCAGCTCCGCGCGCTTTCCGCGCAGGGCGCGCAGGGCCTTGGCGATCGAGACGCGGGTGTTGGCCGGTTCGATGATGCCGTCGAGCTCCCCGCGCTCAGCTGCCAGGAAAGGAGACGCCACGTTGTAGGTGTACTCGTTCGCGAGCCGGGTGCGCACGGCGGCGACGTCCTCGCCGGCCTCCTCCGCCTTCTTGATCTCACCGCGGTACAGGATGTTGACCGCCCCCTGACCGCCCATGACCGCGATCTCGGCGGTCGGCCAAGCGAGGTTCACATCCGCGCCGAGCTGCTTCGAGCCCATCACGATGTACGCACCCCCGTAGGCCTTGCGCAGGATGACGGTGACGAGGGGCACGGTGGCCTCCGCGTAGGCGTAGAGCAGCTTCGCACCGCGGCGGATGACGCCGGTCCACTCCTGGTCCGTGCCGGGAAGGTAGCCGGGCACGTCGACCAGCGTGACGATCGGGATCGAGAAGGCATCGCAGAATCGCACGAAGCGACTGGCCTTCTCGCCTGCCTCGATGTTCAGGGTGCCGGCCATCTGCGACGGCTGGTTGGCGATGATGCCGACCGAGCGACCTTCGACACGACCGAAGCCGATCACGATGTTGGGCGCGAACAGCGGCTGCACCTCGAGGAAATCGCCCTCGTCGACGACGTGCTCGATCACCGTGTGGATGTCGTAGGGCTGGTTGGTCGAGTCGGGGACGATCGTGTTGAGCACGCGATCGGCGTCTGTCGTCTCGAACTCGAACGCGCTCTCGTACGACGGGAGTTCCGCCATGTTGTTGTCCGGGAGGAAGCTCAGGAGCGTGCGCGCGTAATCGATGGCGTCGTCCTCGTCTTCCGCGAGGTAGTGCGCGACACCGGATCGGGTGTTGTGGGTGTAGGCGCCGCCCAACTCCTCCATCCCCACGTCTTCGCCGGTCACGGTCTTGATCACATCGGGACCCGTGACGAACATCTGGCTGGTCTTGTCGACCATGATGACGAAGTCGGTCAGAGCGGGGGAGTACACCGCACCACCCGCGGCCGGGCCCATGATGATGGAGATCTGCGGGATGACACCGGAAGCGCGGGTGTTCAGGCGGAAGATCTCACCGTACTTGCCGAGCGCGACGACGCCCTCCTGGATGCGCGCGCCGCCGGAGTCGAGGATGCCGATGCAGGGCATCCCTCCGGCGAGGGCGAACTCCATGATCTTCACGATCTTCTCGCCGGCGACCTCGCCGAGCGAGCCGCCGAAGGTGGAGAAGTCCTGCGAGTACACCGCGACGGTGCGCCCGTTGATGGTGCCGACGCCGGTGACGACGGAGTCGCCGTAGGGGCGGGAGCGATCCATGCCGAAGGCCGTGGTGCGGTGGCGTACATACTCATCGAACTCGACGAAGCTTCCCGGATCCACGAGCAGCTCGACGCGCTCGCGGGCGGTCATCTTGCCCTTCGCGTGCTGCTTCTCCTTCGCCTTCGCTTCCGCGTCGACGACGGCTTCCGTGTAGCGAGCGCGCAGGTCCGCGATCTTGCCGGCGGTGGTAAAGAGGTCGGGCTTGTCCGTCACGGATTCCACCCTATCGTCGGCTCGCCCCCCGCTGTTGGATGCTCGCCACAACGGCTCAGCGGATCCTTTGGCGACCTGCGCTCAGCGCTCTTCGCGCTCGTCGCCGGGGTTCGAGGGCAGGGAGTGGTCGCCGGTGCCGGCCTCGAGCTCTTCGGACGGGCTCTCTCGTCGGCGACCTGCACGTCCGCCGACACGGTGCCCGACCCACTCCGCGCCTCGTGCCACGGTGCCGGCGGCACCCACCACCGCGTTCCCGGCGTAGCGGGCGCCCCGGAGCATCCGCAGCTCGAGCTTCTCGGCCCCGGGGACAGGCTCCAGCTCGAGCGGCAGGTCGATCGGCGCAGAGCCGAAGGCCTTGTGCGAAGTGGTCAGCACGCGGCGGCCGAGGATGTTGTTCCCCGCGCCTCCGATCGCGGCGCCGATGCCGAACGGGAGAGCCTTGCCGATCACCGACGCGCCTCCCTTCGCCGCGAACTGCTTCACGAACATGCTCTTGAGCTGGTCGACGAGGGGGCCGACTGCGGCACGGGGGAGGGATTTCGTGACGAGCTCACCCCAGTACGAGGACCTGCTGCCGCCGCGCCCAGCGACCTGGCCGGCGAGCTGTCCGACGAGGTCGACGCCCTCCTTGCCGAGCATCAGCGTCATCACCAGGGCGCGGGCGCGATCCGGGTTCGCCACGGCGATCCCGTGCACCTCGGCGACCGACTGGGCGAACAGGGCGGTGGACTCCACGAAACCCACGGTCTCGACCCCGGAGAGGGCGAGGGTGACACCGGTGCCGATGCCCGGCACGACGGCGGTCGCTCCCACCGCCGCACCTCCGGTCGTCACGGCCGCGAGGTAGCGCCGCTCGAGGATGCGGATGAGTTCCGCGGGTGAAGCCTGGGGATTGCGCAGCCGGATGCTGCGGATGTGCGCGAGGACGAGTGGGCGCTGGATCGCCAGCACGCGATCGAGACCACGCACCATCATCGGGTGCTCCGCCGAGCCGGCGGGGGGAACGCCCTTGTCCCACGGAGCGTCGTCCGGGAGCGAATGGATCTTGTGCACCTTGGGGGCCATGCAGAGATCCTATGGAGACAGCCCGCGAAAACGCCGAAAGCCCGGTCCCGCGAGGGGGACCGGGCTTTCGTATCGTTCGATCAGACGAAGAGGTTCGCGCGCTCCAGGTCTTCGGCGAAGTCGACCTCGACCGCGTACAGGTCGGAGACGTCCATCGGCTCGAGCAGCAGGCCGTCCTCGGCGATCGCGAGTTCGAGGCCGCGCTCGAAGTAGTCCTGGTCCTCCACCCGCTGCAGCTGGCGCATGAAGGCCTTCTTCTGCGCGGAGGAGATGTAGTTGATGCCCACAGCCTCGCCCAGTCCGCCCTTGACGGTCTTGGACAGTTCGTTGATGAAGCCCTCGGCGGTGACCGTGTACTTCACCTCTTCGTCGCTGACCTTGGAGGTGTTCACCGTGACGAAGGACTGGTCGCGCTCGATGTACTCGAGAGCACGGCCGAGGATCATCGGGTCGAAGACGACATCGCCGTTCATCCACAGCACACCGCCGCGACCGGTGGCACCGAGGGCGCGCAGCAGGCTCTTGGACGTGTTGGTCTCGTCGTAGCGCTCGTTGTGGACGTAGTTCACGTGCGGGAAGGCATCGATGATGGTCTCGGCGCGGTAGCCCACCACGGTCGTGATTCGGGCGTCGGAGCCGAATGCGGCCCGGATGTTGTCGTGCTGCTGGCCCATGATCGTGCGGCCGTCGCTCAGTTCGGTGAGCGGCTTCGGCAGCGCGCGGCCGAGGCGCGAGCCCATTCCGGCGGCGAGGATGACGGTCTGAAGAGTCACGAGTGCTCCTAAAGGAAGTTGTGTTCACGGTCGATTAACCGACCAGACACTTCGTCGTGCCGCGTTCATGGTATCGATTCCGCCTGGGAACCTCAGGGCCAGGAGGGCCCCGTTGTCATTTCGTGATCGACTACACACGTGATGCACAGGCTTGCGACCACCCTGCAATCGCTGTGAAGTCACAGCATCCGAGGGCAGTTTATTGCGCGGCGGCCTTGGCGCACAGCCGCCCGTTGATACCGTAGGACGGTGACTGCCTCCCCTGACGACCGCACCGCCCAGGTGGACCTGACCGAGACC
>NZ_QOAY01000187.1:20470-30475 GCF_003314775.1 Microbacterium sp. H6
CGCAAGAGAAGACGTCGGCGAAGCGCCCGCCGGTGAAGAAATCGAGTTCCGACGAGGCATCGGCGGCCGGGACGACGGCGAAGCGACCTGCAGTGAAGAAGCCGGCCGCGAAGAAGCCGGCCGCGAAGAAGCCCGCCGCGAAGCGTCCGACCACGAGCGGAACCACGACTGCCGCGAAGACATCGACCGCGAAGACATCGACCTCGAAGACGTCGACCGCGAAGGCTGCGCCGGAGAAAGCCGCACCGACTGCCGACATCGTCGTGGAGCCTTTGGTCAAGGCGTTGCCCGACCAGAACGGAACGCCCGCCGCTGCCGCGCGCAGCGGCGCAGCCAGTCGCACCACCGCAGCGAAGAAAACGGCACCGAAGTCGACGACGAAGACGGCTGCCAAGACGACGACGGCCAAGGCGACGGCGGCAAAGACCACGGCCGCGAAGACCACGGCCGCGAAGACCACGGCCGCGAAGACAGCTGCCGCGAAGACAGCTGCCGCGAAGGCGACTGCTGCGAAGTCGACTGCTGCGAAGTCCACGGCCGCGAAAGCTTCGGCGGCGAAAACGGTGGCGGCGAAAGCGGCCGCCTCCAAGGCTGCAGCGACGAAGTCCACTGCTCGCGCGGCCGCAGCCAAGTCCACGGCGGCGAAGACAGCGGCGGCGAAGGCCGCGGCAGCGAAGAATGCTGCAGCGAAGAAGGCCGCCGATGAGGCGGAGAAGGCGGCGGCGGACGCGGCGAAGAACGCCCCGGAGTCTCCGAGCCTCGAAGCGGCTCCGGTGGACCCGATGCGTGCCACCGAGACAGCCGCAGTATCGGTGCTGCCGGTCGAAGTCACCTCGGCGCCGGAGCCCGTGGCTGAGCCTGCTCCGGAGCATGATGCGATCGCCGAACCCGAACCCGAACCCGAGCCGGTTGCCGAGCCTGTCGTTGCACCCGCCCTCGCGGCGGAGGTCGCCGGCGCCGAACCGGTCGAGGCCGAGCCGATCGTCGAGGAGCCGATCGAGTCGGGAACGTCCGCGTCGGTCGAGGTCGTCGAGGCTGAAGGGGGTTCGGACGACGCGGCTTCCGAGGTCGTGGATCCCGTGGACGGACTCTCCGGGGGCGAAGCGATCACCATCCGCGGCCTCGTCAAGCAGTTCGGAGACAACCGCGCCGTCGACGGCATAGACCTGACCGTGCCGGCTGGATCCTTCTACGGGGTGGTCGGCCCCAACGGGGCGGGAAAGACCACGACTCTCTCGATCGTCGCCGGGCTCCTGCGCGCAGACGAGGGCAGCGTCGTGATCTGTGGCATCGACCAGGCGAAGCAGCCGCTGGCCGCGAAGAAGCTGATGGGCGTGCTGCCGGACAGGTTGCGCACGTTCGACCGCCTCACCGGTCGTCAGCTGCTGTACTACTACGGGCTGCTGCGCGGCCTTGCGGCTGATGTGATCGAGAAGCGCGCGGCAGATCTCGCTCGGGCGTTCGACCTCGGCGATGCGCTCAGCCGCGTCGTCTCGGACTACTCGGCGGGCATGACGAAGAAGATCATGCTGGCAGGGGCGATGATCCATTCCCCGCGCGTGCTCGTGCTCGATGAGCCGTTCGAATCGGTCGATCCCGTCTCCTCGGCGGTGATCCTCGACATCCTCCGTGCGTATGTGTCGCACGGTGGCACGGTGATCCTCTCCAGTCACGGCATGGATCTGGTGGAGCGCGTCTGCTCCCGCGTGGCCATCATCGTCGGAGGGGAAGTGCTGGCCGAGGGGACCGTCGACGACGTGCGCGCAGGGCAGACGCTCGAGGCGCGCTTCGTCGAGCTCGCCGGCTCCAGCGGAGAGGTGGAGGGGCTCGAGTGGCTGCACACGTTCTCCGACTGAGGCTCGCGCTTCTGATCGGAACTCTGCGCGGCGACCGTCGGGTCCGTTCGATCATCTCGTTCGTCGCTGTCGTCGCGATCACGTCCGTGGTGTGCATCGCGGTCTTCAGCCTGTCGTCCGCTCCGGTGCCGGTCGCCCGTGCGGTCACCGTCCTCGGTGGCGCTGCCCTTCTCGTCGGTTTCCTCGTCGGACCGCTCCTCGTCGGGGCAGTCGACCAACTCGATCCTCGCCGCTTCGCGGTCTTCGGCGTCGATGAGCGGCAGATGCCGTGGGTACTCACGCTGGCCGCATTCGTGAGCGTGCCCAGCCTCGCGCTCCTCGCCGTCTACATCAGCGTCTGCATCGTCGCGATCGATGCCGGGACGCCATGGCCTCTCGCGATCCTGATGACGGTCGTCGGCGTCGTCACGACGATGCTGGTCTCGCGGATCGGAATGGCGCTCAACGCCCTGCTCCTTCCCGAGCGTCGATCACGAGAGCTCACCGCGCTGTTCGCGCTCGCCCTGATCGTGATCGCGTTCCCCGTGGCTGTGTTCTTCGGATCCCTTCGCTGGGACGGCCTGGTGCCCCCCTCGCTGGCGACCCTTTCCAGCGTCTTCGGCTTCAGTCCGTTCGCGGCAGCGCCGGCATTCCTCTTCGACTCCGCGGCAGGGGCGACTGCTTCGGCGTGGGTCACCGGGATCATCGCGGTCCTCACCGTCGTGCTCCTCGGGATCGCGTGGGCATGGCTCGTCCGGCGACTCCTCACGACGACCGAGCGCCCGGTCGCCTCGCGGGAGCGCACCGGGCTCGGCTGGTTCGGGCTGCTGCCGTCGAACGCCTTCGGGGCGATCGCCTCGCGAAGCCTCGTGTACTGGCTCCGCGACCGTCGCTACATCATGAACATCATCGTGGTCCCGGTCGCCGGTGTGCTCACGGTGCTGCCGCTCATCGTCGCCGGTGTCCCGGTGGAGATCGCCGCGCTGGTCCCCGTTCCGGTGATGGCACTGTTCTTCGGATGGTTGCCGCACAACGACGTCGCCTACGATTCGACGGCCCTGTGGACGCACGTGGCGAGTGGCGTCCGGGGGCTGCCCGATCGTCTCGGTCGCCTCGTGCCCGTGCTGCTCGTCGCCATTCCGGTGCTCGCGATCGCTGTGCCGCTGAGCCTCCTCCTGGTGGGGAACTGGAGTCTCCTGCTGCCCATGGGCGGTGTGGCCGCCAGCCTCCTCTTCAGTGCACTCGGCATCTCGAGCATCGTCTCCGTCGTTGCGCCCTACGCGGTCTCACGGCCCGGAGACAGCCCGTTCCAGCAGCCGCAACGGCCGACATCCCGCGGGATCTACGGACCGGCCGCGACGTTCCTCGGGGCGATCGTGCTGAGCGCGCCCACCATCTGGCTGTTCGCTGCCACGATCCTCGAGGGGTCGGCGTATGCACCGGCCACCTTCTGGGTCGGGCTCCTCGTCGGCCTCGGGGTGCTGGTGCTGGGCGCCGTCATCGGCGGCCGCATCTTCGAGCGCAGCGGAGAGCGTCTCATGGAGTTCGTCGAGACGGCATGACGACCACCCGCGAGGCTTTCGACGCGGCTAGACTCTCGGGATGAGTACTCCGCTGGACAGCCCCGATCAGGGCGGCGTGGCAACGCTTGATCGCGAACTGGAAGAGCTCCTCCGCGAGGAGAACCTCGAACCGGGCGACCATGAGCGCTTCTCGCATTATGTGAAGAAGGACAAGATCCTCGAATCCGCGATCACCGGCAAGCCGGTGCGCGCGCTGTGCGGCAAGAAGTGGACCCCGGGGCGCGACCCGGAGAAGTTCCCGATCTGCCCCACGTGCAAGGAGATCTACGAGTCGATGATCGGCTGACCTCAGTCGGCTTCGACGTACACGGTGGGGATCGCAGGGTCGGATTTGCTCAGCGCGAGAGCCCGCACCGGCAGTTCTTCGCGCACCCGAAGGTGATGAGCGCGAGCGGCCGCGGTACCCGCGACCCCCTCGTACGACGTATCGATGTCGCCGGCCTCGACGAAGGTGACCTGCAGCGGTCGGCCGTCGGGGTGGTCGGCTGCCGTGTCGAGCTGCTCGAAGCCGTCCGAGACGACGACCGTCTCCGCCGTGGCGACTCCGTCCGCAAGGGTGCGGAACGCCGACTTGCGTCCGCCGTGTGACGCCTTGTCCGCCGATGCCTTGGCGACGCCGACCCACGACCCGGCGGCATCCTGGCGCGCCACGAGCTTGTAGACCATGCTCGCTGTCGGGTATCCGGAGCCGGTCACGACCGATGTGCCCACCCCGTACGCATCGACCGGCGAAGCGGCGAGAGCGGCGATCGCGTACTCGTCGAGATCGCTGGTCACCGTGATGCGCGTCGATGTGGCACCGAGCTCGTCCAGCTGCGCCCGGACATCGGCGGCGACGATCGGGAGGTCGCCCGAGTCGATCCGCACACCACCGAGCTCCGTTCCGGCGACGCGGATGGCGGTCTCGACGCCGGTGCGGATGTCATACGTGTCGACGAGCAGGGTCGTGCCGGAGCCCAGACTCTCGACCTGGGACCGGAACGCCTCCTCCTCGGTGTCGTGCAGCAGCGTCCAGGAGTGCGCGGCCGTCCCCATGGTGGGGATGCCCCAGCTTCGTCCCGCCTCGAGATTGCTCGTGGCGCCGAAGCCCGCGATGTACGCAGCGCGCGCCGCCGCGACCGCGGAACGCTCGGCGGCCCGACGGGAGCCCATCTCGGCCAGTGGACGCTCGCCGGCGGCGATGCTCATGCGCGACGCGGCAGTGGCGACGGCGGAGTCGTGGTTGAGCACGCTCAGCGCGAGCGTCTCGAGCACGACCGCGTCCGCGAACGTTCCCTCCACGGTGAGGATGGGGGAGCCCGGGAAGTACAGCTCGCCCTCGCGATAGCCCCGGATCGAGCCCGTGAACCGGTAATCCTCGAGGTGCTTCAGCGACGCCGGGTCGACGACCGCCTCGTCGCGCAGGAAGCGCAGCTCGTCCTCACCGAAGCGGAAGTCGCGGAGGAGGCCGAGAAGCCGGCCAGTACCGGCGACCACACCGAAACGGCGGCCACCGGAGAGGCGTCGGGAGAACAGCTCGAACACGCTGGGGCGGAAAGCAGTGCCGTCCCGAAGGGAGGCGGCGAGCATCGTCAGCTCATAGCGGTCGGTGAGCAGCGCCGTCGACGTGGTCATGCGCTCAGTTTAGTGAGCACCCCGATGCGCGCGGCGGGCCACGCGCAGGTAGGCTGGGGAGTCATGAACGACGCGCCGATCGGGATCTTCGACTCCGGTGTCGGCGGGCTCACGGTGGCGCGGGCCATCCGCGCCCAGCTGCCCCGAGAGTCGTTCGTCTACATCGGCGACACCGCGCACTCGCCGTACGGGCCGAAGCCCATAGCCGATGTGCGCCGCTACTCGCTCGAAGTGCTCGACACGCTCGTCGACCAGGGCGTGAAGATGCTGGTGATCGCGTGCAACACCGCCTCCGCGGCCATGCTGCGCGATGCTCGGGAGCGCTACGACATCCCCGTGGTCGAAGTGATCGGTCCCGCGGTGCGCCGTGCCGTGTCGACGACCCGCAACGGTCGCGTCGGCGTGATCGGCACGGTCGGCACGATCGGCTCGCGCGCCTACCAGGACATGCTCGAGGTGAACGAGCGGCTGCAGGTCTTCACCGCTGCATGCCCGCGCTTCGTCGAGTTCGTCGAAGCCGGTATCACCGGCACGCCCGAGGTGCTCGCGGTGGCCGAGGAGTACCTCGCCCCCCTCCGTGATGCAGACGTCGACACACTCGTGCTGGGCTGCACGCACTATCCCTTCCTCCGTGGTGCCATCAGCTACGTCATGGGCGAGGGCGTCACGCTCGTCTCCAGCGACGATGAGACCGCCGGCGACGTCTATCGTCAGCTCGTCCGCGGTGACCTGCTCGCCTCACCGGATGCGACCGCAAGCTACGTGTACGAGGCCACGGGGGCCGCGACCGACGACTTCACCGCGCTGGCCAACCGACTGATGGGGCACGAGGTGCGCGATGTGCAGCTCGTGCAGACCGGCGTCATCACCCTCCCCGACACCGCCTTCGAGTAATCCCGATCGTCTCGCTCCGACGCGATCAGCCATCCCGACCTGAGAGAAGCACATGTCCGAAATCGTCCGCGTCGACGGCCGCTCCACCGATCAGCTGCGCGAGATCACCATCGAGCGCGGCTGGAGTGCTCACGCCGAGGGATCGGCATTGATCAGCTTCGGCGGCACCAAGGTGCTGTGCACCGCGTCCTTCACCAACGGCGTGCCGCGGTGGCTGACCGGCAAGGGCAAGGGATGGGTCACCGCCGAGTACTCCATGCTGCCGCGCGCCACGAACAGCAGGAACGACCGCGAGAGCGTCAAGGGTCGCATCGGCGGACGCACGCACGAGATCTCCCGGCTGATCGGCCGCGCGCTCCGCGCGGTCGTCGACACGAAGGCCCTCGGCGAGAACACCATCGTCATCGACTGCGATGTGCTCCAGGCGGATGGCGGCACCCGTACGGCAGCCATCACCGGTGCCTACGTGGCGCTCGCGGACGCGATCGAATGGGGTCGGGAGAAGAAGTTCATCGGCAAGAACTCCACCCCGCTGCTCGACTCGGTCGCCGCGGTGTCCGTGGGCATCATCGATGGCGAGCCCATGCTCGATCTGGCATATGTCGAGGATGTGCGCGCGGAGACCGACATGAACGTCGTGGTCACCGGCCGTGGACTCTTCGTGGAGGTGCAGGGGACTGCGGAGGGAGCGCCGTTCGACAAGCGTGAACTCGACGCGCTCCTCGAGCTGGGGCTGGGCGGATGTGCCGATCTGAAGGACGCGCAGCTGGCCGCACTGGCGGGGGAGTGACGATGCAGGTCGTGCTCGCGACGCACAATCCGCACAAGGTCGCGGAGTTCCAGCAGATCGTGGAGCGGACACGTCCTGATCTCGAGATCATCGGTTACGACGGCCCTGAACCCGTCGAAGACGGCGTGACATTCGCTGAGAATGCGCTGATCAAGGCGCGGGCGGCCGCAGCGCACACGGGGCTTGCGGCCCTCGCCGACGACTCCGGCATCTGCGTCGACGTCCTCGGCGGCTCTCCGGGGGTCTTCTCCGCGTACTGGGCCGGGCAGAAGAAGGATGCGACCGCGAACCTCGAACTGCTGCTCGACCAGCTGCGCGACATCGCCGACCCGCACCGCGCCGCGCACTTCACCTCCACCATCGCCCTCGTGCTGCCGGACGGCCGCGAGCAGGTCGTGGAGGGGCGGTGGCCGGGTCGCCTGGCGCACGCGGCGTCGGGAACGGGCGGCTTCGGCTACGACCCGATCTTCGTGCCGGATGGCCAGCCTGCAGGGGAGGAGCGCTCGGTGGGCGACTTCTCCTCCGCGGAGAAGCAGGAGCAGTCGCATCGTGCACGCGCCTTCGCCGAGCTCGTTCCGCTCCTCGCAGCACTCTGACGCGTCGGCCGCGGAAAAGTGCTGCTGAAGCTGAGAATCGTTACCCTTCCCGACTAGCCGCAAGACGCCTTCCCAGGCTGTTTCCCGGTCTAGCCTGGTGGCATGCACGATCACGCACCCGCGCCCGGCGGCATCCGTTCGGCCAGCAGCAGACGACTGCTCGCGATCTCTCTTTCCCTCACGGCGACGGTGATGGTCGTGCAGGTCGTGGGCGCGCTGCTCTCCGGGTCGCTCGCGCTGCTCGCAGACGCCGCGCACATGTTCACGGATGCATCCGGCCTCGTCATCGCCTTGATCGCCGCGACAGTGGCAGCGCGCCCGGCGGATGACCGTCGCACCTTCGGGTATCAGCGTGCCGAGGTCTTCGGTGCGCTGATCAACGCGATCATCCTCATCGCCCTGGCGACGTGGGTCGCGATCGAGGGCGTAGGGCGTCTGATGAATCCGGGGGAGGTCGAGGTCGCCGGCGGACTCATGCTGGTCGTCGCGGTCGTCGGTCTCCTGGCGAACGCCGTCTCGATGTGGCTGCTGAGCCGCGCGCAGCGCACCAGCATCAACGTGCGAGGGGCCTACCTGGAGGTGATGGGCGATCTGATCGGGTCGGCTGCCGTGATCGTGGCCGCTGTCGTCATCCTCCTCACCGGCTGGATGCCCGCGGATGCGATCGCGTCCCTCTTCATCGCGGCGATGATCATCCCCCGGGCCATAGCGCTGCTTCGGGAGGTGTTCTCCGTGCTCGCAGAGTCGGCCCCGAAGGGCACGGCGGTGAGCGAGATCCGTACGCACCTGCTCGGATACGACGGCGTCGTCGGTGTGCACGATGTGCACGTGTGGCAGCTGACTCGCGGAGCGCCCGTGTTCACCGCCCACGTCAGCGTGGAGCCGGCGCTCTTCGCCGACGGACGCTCGTCGCAACTGCTGACCGAGATGCAGGCGTGTCTCGCCGACCACTTCGACGTCGAGCATTCGACCTTCCAGATCGAGCCCGCCGAGCAGTCCGACTGCGAACCGCACCACGCCTGATCCGGCGCCGTGATCTCGGGTCAGGTTTCAGGAATCGACGGGGGTCTCGACAGTGATCTCCAGAGGACTCTTGTCCGGGCGGAGGCCTCGCCAACGGGCATGGCGGAGCACTCCGTCGGGCGTCCAGTTCGCGAACTCGACCTCGCCGACGACTTCGGGGCGCACCCAGAGCGCGTCGGAGGCATCAGGGGCGGGGACGCCGTCGAGGGGGGCATCGTCCACGCGAAGAGGGGTGAGCCGTGCGAGGAGGTCGCGCAGGATCCGATCGGTGAATCCGGTGCCCACACGGCCGACGTAGCGGAGCCGTCGCCGTCCCGATGAGGTGTCCGGAACGGCGAGAAGCAGCGATCCGAGCGTGCTCTCCCTGTCGCCTTTGCCCGGTCGGATACCCACGATCACGGCTTCCTGCATCCGGGTGTGCTTGAGCTTCAACCAGGAGGGTGAGCGCTGCCCCGGACGGTAGCGCGATCGCGGGTCCTTGACGACGACGCCCTCGAGACCGAACTCCCGGCTCGCGATGAGTGCCGCGTCGACGTCGTCGAACACGGGAGGGACCTGCACGGGAGCGTCGAGGCCGGCGATCACATCCTCGAGAAGTGTCCGTCTCTCCCGGAGCGGCAGGCCCGTGAGGTCGTGCCCATCGAGGCGGAGCAGGTCGAACAGCATGTAGACGATGGGAGTGCGGATCACCTCGCGCTCGATCTCGCGGGGGCGGGTGAGGTGCATCCGGTTCTGGAG
Organism: Microbacterium sp. H6; assembly: GCF_003314775.1. NCBI lineage: Bacteria > Bacillati > Actinomycetota > Actinomycetes > Micrococcales > Microbacteriaceae > Microbacterium > Microbacterium sp. H6. The sequence continues at coordinate 29,544 of NZ_QOAY01000187.1, forward strand.
GAGCGAGAAGCTCGGTCGGCTGTTGGCGTCGAACGCCACGATCTCCCCATCGACCACCGCGTCCTTCACCGGGAGGAAGGGGGCGCCGTCGGCGGTGAGCTCGGGGTAGCGGGCGGTGATGTCGGTGCCTCGACGCGCGTGCAGGAGCATCCGTCCGTCCACCCACGTGCCCACCGCGCGGATGCCGTCCCACTTGACCTCGACCCAGGAGGGATCGCTCAGCGCGCGCGCGGTTCCGGGGGTGCCGTTCTCGGCGAGCATCGGCGCCACCGATGCCACGGATGCCACCGATGCCACGGATGCCACGGATGCCGCGGATGGCGGGGCGGCGGGTGCGGCTGAGCTCCGGGGATATCGGTGGGAGCTCCGCGTCTTCGCGGGTTGCGGCAGCGGAGCCGTCATGGACGGGCGGAGCGTGGCGAGCGGATCGACTCCCGCGGCGGCGCGCTCGAGCACCTCATCGAGGTCGAGCTGGGCGAGATGCGGATCGGCGAGCTCGTCCCAGGTGCGAGGAGCGGCGACCCACGGCCGCGCACGGCCGCGGAGCGAGTAGGGGGAGATGGTGGTCTTCTTGCCGTTGTTCTGACTCCAGTCGAGGAAGACCTTGCCACCCCTGACCGCCTTCGCCATGACGCTGGTCGCAAGATCGGGGTGGTCGTTCTCGATCATGCGGGCGAGTTCTTTCACGACGGCGGAGACCTCGTCGCTCGTCTGCTCGCCGGGGAGTGAGGCATAGAGGTGGATGCCCTTGCTGCCACTGGTGACCGGCAGTGGATCGAGACCCATGTCCGACAGGATTCCACGGGCGATGCGGGCGACCTCGGCGCACTGCGGCAGTCCGACTCCCTCACCGGGGTCGAGGTCGAGGACGAGCCGATCAGGGTTTCCGGGAAGGCCTTCGGAGGAGAACCGCCACTGCGGCACATGCAGCT